>DVKS01000140.1 GCA_018715905.1 Candidatus Caccovicinus merdipullorum
TGCCAGTACGAGACAGCCTGCTGCAGCGCCCACAGCTACGGAAACCAGATACATGACAGGATTTCCGATGGTGGGCAGAACAAAGAGACCGCCGTGGGGCGCCCGAAGGGTGCATCCAAACAGCATGGACAGGCCGCCTGCTACTGCAGAGCCAAGGATACAGGAAGGAAGAATCCGCAGCGGATCCTGGGCCGCAAAGGGAATGGCTCCCTCTGTAATA
This sequence comes from Candidatus Caccovicinus merdipullorum, assembly GCA_018715905.1. Lineage (GTDB taxonomy): Bacteria > Bacillota > Clostridia > Lachnospirales > Lachnospiraceae > Caccovicinus > Caccovicinus merdipullorum. The sequence goes on from DVKS01000140.1 coordinate 221, forward strand.
AAGGATAATCCCATAATATAATTCACCATACCGGACTGTCTCTCTTTTTCCGTAAACTTCTTTTTAAAGAATGTGGTGCACAGAGCAATGGCCAGAGGAGGCACCATGCCGCCTGCCATTACCGCAGCCATGATATCGTAATTCCCCTCTGCCAGCTGCGCGGTTCCGAAAACATACGCTGCCTTGTTAAAGGGGCCGCCCATATCGATGGACATCATTCCACCCAAAACAGCGCCTAAAAGCACCTTGCTGCTGCCGCCCATTCCGCCTAACAGACCATTAAGTCCTCCGTTGATCAGGCCCATCAGCGGATTGATCAGCGTAGTTACCGCAGCCGTCAGGAAAATTCCCGCTACCGGATAGATCAGCACCGGCTTGATGCCTTCCAGGGATTTGGGCAGATAGCTGCACAGCTTCTTTAATCCCAGCATCAGGTATCCGGCGGCGAATCCGGCAAACAGAGCCCCTAAAAATCCTGCGTTTACTTCTCCCCCTGCAGGGTTGGCAAAGGTAGACCCCATCTTGGCGATCATGCCGCCTACAAAACCGGCAGCCAGGCCGGGACGGTCTGCAATACTCATGGCAATGAATCCTGCCAGTACCGGAAGCATCATGCCGAAAGCCTGATCTCCCACCGTCTTAAAGTAAGCAGCCAGAGGCGTATTGGTTCCGAAGTTTGCCGGGTCGATGGAATAATCATCCAGCAAAAATGCCAAAGCGATGAGGATTCCTCCGCCGATAACAAAGGGAAGCATATGGGATACGCCATTCATCAGATGCTTGTATATGGTTCGTCCGGCTCCGTCCCCGCTCTTTGCCGCCGTTTCCGTGCTGCCGGCCTGCGCATGGTAAATGGGCACAGTTCCGCTGACCGCCTTTTTCACCAGTTCTTCGCCCTTATGGATTCCGTCAGCCACCGGCACCATCAATACCGGTTTGCCATCGAATCTGGCCATATCCACATTTTTATCCGCCGCAATAATAATGGCTTCCGCATTGCGTATCTCATCCGGCGTCAGCACATTGGCCGCCCCGCCGGAGCCATTGGTCTCGGCCTTTACCGGGATCCCCAGCTTCTTCCCCACATTCTCAAGGTTCTCTGCAGCCATGTAAGTGTGAGCGATTCCTGTGGGGCAGGCAGTAACGCAGAGAACGCGGTATCCGGTATTCTCCGCCGCCTTCCGGCCTTCCCCTTCCTGTTCCGGCGTCTTCTCTTCTTTCTTTTCACCGAAGCGGCTCCCCTCCGCTTCATCGATCACCTGCAGAAAAGCCTCGGGATTTTCTGCTGCCAGAAGCTTTTCTTTAAATCCAGGATTCATTAACAGGGTGGACAGATTCGCCAGAGCTTCCAGGTGTACATCCGCCCCCTCTGCCGGCGCGGCAATCATAAAAATCAGGTTCGCCAGTGAGCCGTCAAACGCCTCATAATCCACTCCCGCCGGCACGGTAATGGCCGCAAGTCCCGGCTCCTTTACCGCGTCTACCTTCGCGTGGGGAATGGCAATGCCGTCGCCCACCGCCGTACTGCCCAAAGCTTCCCGGGCCAGGATTCCTTCTTTATAGCCGGCTTTATCCTTAAGACGTCCCCCAGCGTCCATAAGAGACACCAGCCGGTCAATGGCTTCCTCCTTCGATCCCAGGTTTACACCTAACGCAATGCTTTCCTTTTTCAGCATCTCTGTAATTTTCATCTTCCTGCCTCCCATCAAAGCGTCTCATACAATTCCCGGATCATCTCCCCGCTTCCCAAGCCGTCGGAAAATGCCGTAGCTCCTCCTGCTGCCGTCCCCAGTTTCAGGGCATGGCCGTAATCTTCTTTTTCCAGATATCCGGCCAGGAAACCGGCCACCATGGAATCTCCTGCTCCCACAGAATTTTTCACGGTTCCCTTTGCCACGCCCTGGGTATGTACCTGGCCCTCTGCATCAAGAAGGATCGCCCCGTCTCCTGCCATGGACACCAGCACATTCTCCGCCCCCATCTGCTGAAGCTTCTCCGCACATCTTAAAATCGCTTCCTTTGATTTAAGAACCTGTCCGAACATCTCCCCCAGTTCAAGATGATTGGGCTTAATCAAAAAAGGATGATACGGCAGAACCCTTAACAGCAGCTCTTTCTCCGCATCTACTGCAATCCGGATCCCCCGTCCGGAAAGCCTGGCCATGATGGTTTCATAAATCCCATCATCAATGGCGGCCGGAATGCTTCCGGAAAGCACCAGAACATCTCCTTTTTCCAGCCGGTCCAGCTTCTGAAACAGCGCTTCCACATCCTCTCCGGTGATCTTCGGCCCCATACCGTTAATTTCACTTTCCTGATCGGATTTCAGCTTCACATTAATCCGCGACATTCCTTCTTTTACCCGGATAAAATCCGAAGCAAACCCCAGACTCTTCACCCCGCGCTCAATTTCCTCTCCGGTAAAGCCTGCCACAAATCCCAGGGCTGTACTTTCATACCCCAGATTAGCCAGAACCGCCGAAACGTTAATGCCTTTTCCCCCATAATAGATGTCTTCCTTCACCGTACGGTTCACCTTGCCGGGAGTGAAATGATCTACCTTAACCACATAGTCCAGTGCCGGATTAAATGTTACCGTGTAAATCATACATCATCTCTCCTTGCTTTTATGAAATTTTGTTTCATGTTCTGGCTATATGATAATACGATAGTTTCTTTTCGTCAATAGTTATTTATATGAAATATTTTTTCTTGTTAATTTTCATCATTTCTAACAGTTTTTTCTTCCTTTTCTCGTTATTCTCTTTGCTTTTTTGTGCATTTTGACGACCCATTAAAATTCCTTATCCGTCTGTTCTGCTGCATGCCAGGCTTATCGCACAAAAAAAAGAAGCATTGGGCCAAATGGGAAAATACCCTTTGGCAGTCATGCTTCTTTGCTCTAATAGTCGGCCGCCGGCACATGAGGGTTTGCTCTTAAATACCGGTCTTATCCGGCAGAATAGCCCGCTCATGACGGCGGATATGATCCGCCGCATCCTTCCGGCTGGAAAATAAGAATAAATACAGAATTTCCACCACCAGCATGGATGCAATCCGTGAAAACCAGAACTCCTCTGTCAGGAGTTTTTCTCTGGTAGCCGTAACCAGACAATGGTCGCAGAGCAATGCTAAGGGGGAGTCCGGATTATTGGTAATAATAATCAGCCGGGCGCCGTTTTCTTTGGCTCCCTGCGCCAGCGTCTGCAGACGCTTTGACATCCCGGAGTTTGAAATCAAAAGAAGTACATCTCTGGAAGTCAGGTTAAATGCATGGGCTGCCTCTTCTTCCCAGATGGTCCCTGCCACCGCCCGGATCCCCAGCTGATTCAGCTTAAAGGCACAGTCCATGGCCACAGGAATGGTATTTCCCACTGCAGCAACCTGCACAGTCTGGGCCTGCTCTAAAAGGCATAAAACCTGCTCCAGTTCCGCTTCATTTATCATGGCTGCCGTCTCTTCAAGCTCTGCCACCTTGTTGGCCAGAATATTCTGGATGGACTGCCGTTTTTTCTGACGGTCAATGTCATTGGATACCTGCACTGCCTTATGACTTTCTTCCATAACTTCCTTAGCCAGAGCCAGTTTCAGATTCTGGAAGCCTTTAAATCCGCATCGCCTGCAGAAACGGGAAACCGTGGCATCGCTGGTTTGGCTGGCTGCCGCCAGTTCCGCCACAGTCATCTCCACCACATCTTCCTTTCTCTCCATAATACAGTCTGCGATCTTTTTCTCCGCTTCAAAGAACTGATCATAAAAGGCGCAGATCACGCCCAGCACACTCTGTCCCTCTTTCATGTCAAACCTCTCCCTGAAAAAAGTCCGGCTCAAAATGCCGTCTGCGCATTTCTCCGGATTTTTTCAAATCCTACGCACTTTTTTCATTTTACCCCGCCTTCCTGCTGACTGTCAACAGCAATCCGCTTTCCGCACCGCCTCCTTCATTTCCCGTACATAATTCATCAGGGGCTCCCTGGCCTTATCCTGATATTTTTCAATAATCTTTACAATAGCACTTCCCACAATAGCCCCGTCAGCCACAGAAGCCATCTCCCTGGCCTGCCTTGGCGTACTGATTCCAAAACCGATGGCTGTAGGTGTATCAGTCACCTTCCGTATGGTTTCTGTAATGGAAGCCAGGTCCGTCTCTATCTCCGACCGGACGCCGGTGACTCCCATGGAAGATACCACGTAGATAAATCCCCGGGACTCAGCCGCGATCATTTGTATCCGCTGGCGTGAGGTGGGTGCAATCATGGAAATCACATCCACATCATAGGAAGCTGCCAGAGGCGCCAGCTCGCCTTTCTCTTCATAGGGCAGGTCCGGAATAATCAGGCCATCCACTCCAAGGCTCCGGCACCGCCCCAAAAATGCCTCATAGCCGTAATGAAATACAGGATTCAGATATGTCAGAAATACCAGAGGTACCTGGCTTTTTTCCCTGACCTTCTCCACAATCTGAAATACTCCCTCCACCGTCATGCCGGCCTTCAATGCCCGCACATTTGCCTCCTGGATCACCGGGCCCTCAGCTGTAGGATCGGAGAATGGAATCCCGATCTCAATCAGGTCTGCTCCCGCCTCTTCCATGGCCAGAATATAGTCTGCCGTACACTCCGGAGACGGATCTCCGGCCGTCAAAAATCCGATAAAGGCTTTCCCATTGGAAAACGCCTGGCTGATCTTATTCATGAATATCCCTCCCTCTGTATCTTGCAATTGCCGCCACATCCTTATCTCCCCGTCCCGACAGGCAGATAATCACACTGTCTGCAGGTTCCATCTGAGGAATCACCTTTTTTGCATAAGCCACCGCATGAGCACTCTCAATGGCACAAATGATCCCTTCCGTCCTTGCCAGGTACTCAAAGGCATCCACTGCCTCGTCATCCGTCACCGGCACGTATTCTGCCCGCCCCGTATCGTGAAGGTAAGCGTGCTCCGGCCCGATTCCCGGATAATCCAGTCCGGCAGAAATGGAGTAAACCGGTGCGATCTGCCCGTTTTCATCCTGGCAGAAATAAGATTTCATTCCGTGGAAGATACCGACGCTTCCTGTAGCGATGGTGGCCGCCGTCTCTTTCGTGTCCACGCCTCTTCCGGCCGCCTCGCAGCCGATGAGCCTTACGTCCTTATCGGGAATAAAATGATAAAACATTCCCATGGCATTGCTGCCTCCTCCCACACAGGCAAACACTGCCGCCGGAAGCTTCCCCTCCTTTTCAAGGATCTGTTTTCTGGCCTCCCGGCTGATCACACTCTGAAAATCACGCACAATAACAGGAAAAGGATGAGGGCCCATCACAGAGCCAAGTACATAATGGGTATCCTCCACCCGGCAGCTCCATTCCCGCATAGTCTCATTAACCGCATCCTTTAATGTCTGGGTTCCCGTGGTCACCGAATGCACTTTTGCTCCCAGAAGTTCCATCCGATATACATTCAAAGCCTGCCGGTCTGTGTCCTCTTTTCCCATAAATACCTCGCACTCCATACCCATAAGAGCCGCCGCTGTGGCCGTGGCTACCCCATGCTGACCGGCTCCCGTCTCTGCAATCAGCCTGGTCTTGCCCATGCGCCTGGCCAGAAGCGCCTGGCCCAGCACGTTGTTGATCTTGTGGGCGCCGGTATGGTTTAAATCCTCCCGCTTCAGATAGACTTTCGCCCCGCCCAGGTCCCTGGTCATGTTTGCCGCATAATATAAAAGCGAAGGCCGGTTTGCATACTCCCGGAATAATGTATCCAGCTCCCGGTTGAATTCCTCATCCTGTTTATAATACTCGTAAGCTTCTTCCAGGCGGATCAGCTCATTCATCAATGTCTCTGAAATATACTGTCCGCCATAAATTCCAAAACGTCCTTTGTCCATTCTTATATCCTCCTTGATGATGATACTTAAAAATTTACCGGAGTTCTCACATTTCTGATAAACCGCCGTATTTTCTCTTCATCCTTCACGCCCTCCGTCTCCACCCCGCTGCTTACATCTACAGCGAATGGTTTCAGAGCCTTTACTGCTTCTTTCACCCCTTCCGGCTCCAGACCTCCCGCAAGGAAAAATGGCTTTTCCGGAAGGCATTCCTCCAGCAGCCGATAATCAAAAGCGCTTCCCGTACCTCCCGGTCCATTGTCCAGCAAAAGAAAGTCCGCACTGCTGTCTGCCCACTGCCGGACCGATTCCGGGCCGGTGACGGAGACTGCCCGGATCACCGGAGCCATGCCCCCTGTCAAAAGCTTTATTCTTCGGATATCCTCCTCGGTCTCCTGCCCGTGAAGCTGAATCAGATCAATAACGCCTTCCCGAAAAAGCCCTGCCTCTTCCTCCGGGTCTCCATTTACAAACACCCCCACCGCCAGGATTCCCGGCCGCAGCATATTCTTTAACTCCCGCGCCTTTTCTTTGCCCACCTGCCGGCGGCTTTCGGCAAACACAAAGCCAATGTAATCCGGCTTCCAGCGGTTTGCCGCCAGAATATCTTCCCATCGGGTCAGGCCGCAGATCTTAATCCTTGTCCTCATCTTTTCCCCTCCCGGAATTCATTAAGAAGGGCCTTTTTATCCGCCGCCCGCATAAACGCTTCTCCAATCAGCACTCCATCCGTACCATTCTCATAAAGTCTCTTTAAATCTGCCCCGGTCCGGATGCCGCTCTCAGAGATAAAGCATACCGAAGGAGGCACCATAGGTCTAAGCCGCACCGAATTTTCGATATCTACGGTAAAATCTTTAAGATTCCGGTTATTTACCCCAATGATCTGCGCCCCCGCCAGAAGTCCCATTTCCACCTCATTTTCCGTATGGGCCTCCACCAGTGCAGAAAGCCCCAGGCTGCGGGCCTTCTCCAGATACTCTTTAAGCTGCCCGGCGCTTAACAGACTGCAGATTAAAAGCACCGCCGATGCACCCATGACCCTGGCCTGATCGATCATATATTCATCTATGGTAAAATCCTTGCGCAGAATGGGAAGTTTCACCTTCTGCGCAATCTCCTCCAGATACTTATCCTGGCCCAGAAACCGTGTAGGCTCTGTGAGAACGGAAAGGGCGGCTGCCCCCGCTTCCTCATATTCTTCGGCGATCTTCAGGTAGGGAAAGTCCTCTGCAATCACTCCTTTGGAGGGGGAAGCCTTTTTCACCTCACAGATAAAGGAAAGCCCCGGCTTCCTTATGGCCTGGTAAAAGGGGAATCCCGTATCCGCCCCCATCTCCTCTGCCATCCTCCGCATGGCAGAAGACGGAATCTTTTCTTTCTGTTCCCTGATGCGCTGCCTGGCAGCCGCCGCCAGTTCTTCTAAAATCATCCAGCTCCGCCTCTCTTCCTTTCGCCCATGTCTTTCAGTTATCTGTTTCCTGCAATGCCCTTTCGTCCTGTTTCTGCTCCGTTTCCTCATGGCTTATCTGACTCAGCCGGATAAACCGCTCCAGCTGCCTGGCAGCCTTTCCGCTCTCAATCATCTCTCTGGCCAGACTAATTCCCTCCTGAATGGTATCCGTCTTCCCGGCAATATACAAAGCTGCGCCGGAATTTAAAAGCACTGCATCGGTCTTCGGCCCCTTCTCGCCGGCAAGGATTCTGCGGGTAATCGCCGCATTTTCCTGGGGCGAGCCTCCCGCCAGTTCTTCCTTCCTGCAGCGAACAAATCCAAACTCCTCCGGTATAATTTCATAAGAGGAGAAGCTTCCGTCCCGCACCTCGCAGATCCTGGTTGCTTCGCTCATGGAAATCTCATCCAGCCGGTCTCTGCCGTACACCACCAGTGCCCGGGCCACACCCAGATTATTCAATACCTGTGCCAAAGGCTCCACCAGCGTCTCATCGTAAACTCCCATCACCTGCATATTTGCGCCGGCCGGATTTGTCAGGGGGCCCAGGATATTAAACACCGTACGGATCCCCAGTTCCCGCCGGACCGGCGCCACATATTTCATGGCAATGTGGTAATTCTGGGCAAAGAGAAAACAGATTCCGATTTCCTTTAAAATCTGCGCGCTCCGCTTCGGGCTTACTGCAATATCCACGCCCAGCGCTTCCAGCACATCTGCAGCACCGCACCGGCTGGATGCTGCCCGGTTCCCATGCTTCGCCACCGGAACCCCTGCCGCAGAAATTACCAGGGAGGATGTTGTAGAAATATTAAAAGAATTTGAGCCATCGCCTCCGGTGCCCACGATCTCCAGCACATCCATATCATGAAGGAGACGGATGCAATGCTTACGCATCCCCGCCGCCGAAGCAGTTACTTCGTCAATCGTCTCTCCTTTTAAACTCAGTGCAGTCAGATAAGCGCTCATCTGTACCGGGCTGGCCTGCCCGCTCATGATCTCATTCATTACTGTTTCCGCCTCATCATAAGTCAGATTTTCCTTTGCCGCTAATTTTAAAATTGCTTCCCGAATCATATGCCTAACTCCTTTTCCAAAGATAAATTTTTCTCAGCCAATAACGATTTTCGCTGGACTCTCCGAAACGTTTCCCGAATTTTCCATAAGGCTTCCCAGCAGATTTTCCATCATCTGCCGTCCTTTTGGCGTCAGTATGGACTCCGGGTGAAACTGTACACCATATACCGGATATTCTTTATGCTCCACCGCCATGATCTCTCCCTCCGCGGTTCTGGCCGTCACTGCCAGACAGTCCGGCATGGTCTCCGGATCTGCCGCCAGAGAGTGATAGCGCCCTACCGTAAGCTCCGGACCCAGTCCCCGAAAAAGCAGGGACGCCGGATCCGTCAATATCTGCGAAGTCTTCCCGTGCATAAGCTTCTTTGCATAGGTTATCGCTCCTCCGTAAGCCCGGCATATGGCCTGATGGCCCAGGCATACCCCAAAGATAGGAATCTTCTCTCCCAGCCGCTTTACCGTCTCAATGCAGATCCCCGCCTGCTCCGGCCTTCCCGGGCCAGGCGACAGGATAATCAGCTGCGGATTCCTTTCCAGAATCTCCTCCACCGTCACTTCATCGTTTCTCACCACCTGGATATCCGGCCGGATATTTCCTACCAGCTGATACAGGTTATAAGAGAAGCTGTCATAATTATCAATCAGCAGAATCATAAGTCCACTCCTTTCCCGGCCGCCTCGATGGCGTTCAGCACGGCCCGCGCCTTGTTCAGGCATTCCTGGTACTCCTTTTCAGGAACGCTGTCTGCTACAATGCCTGCACCGCTTCGGACAATCACCTTTCCGTCCTTTGCATAAGCCAGGCGGATGGCAATGCACACATCCATGTTTCCGGAAAAATCCAGATATCCCACAGCCCCGCCGTAAAGTCCCCGGCAGTCTCCTTCCAGCTGGCTGATGATCTGGCAGGCCCGTATCTTCGGTGCTCCGGAAAGGGTTCCTGCAGGAAGGACGGCATCCAGAACATCCAGCGCATCCTTATCCTCCCTGATCTGTCCCGAAACAGCAGATCCAATGTGCATTACATGGGAATACCGGGCAATATTCAAATATTTTTCCACCTTCACAGTACCGATACGGCTTACCCGGCCGATATCATTCCGCCCCAGATCCACCAGCATATTGTGTTCCGCCAGCTCCTTCTCATCTGCCAGAAGTTCCTCTTCCAGCATCCGGTCTTCTTCTTCCGTCTTTCCTCTGGGTCTGGTCCCCGCCAGAGGGAACGTGGTAATCCTGCCGTCAGTAAGCTTCGCCAGTGTCTCCGGCGATGCTCCGGCAATCTCCACATCGCCGGAAAAGTAAAACATGTAAGGAGAAGGATTCTCCGTCCGCATCACCCGGTAAGCGTTTAAAAGGCTTCCCTCCATCTCCGCTTCCAGTCCGTTGGAGAGAACCACCTGGAAAATGTCCCCTTCCAGAATGTGCTTTTTCCCTGTCTCCACCATGGCACAGTATTCATCCTGCGTAAACGCAGGCCGGAATTCGCTTTTAAGCCGGAGGCCCTCCTCCGGTGCTTCCAGTCCCCGGCGGATCCGTTCTTCCATTTCTTTAAGAGAGTTCTCTGCTCTCCGGTAATCCGCCTCCAGATCATCCAGACGTACATTGTCGATGAGAAGAATCTTCTGACGAAAGTGATCAAAAGCAATCACTTTGTCAAAAAGCATTAAATCCACATCCGGACCTGCCGTTTCATCCGGCTTTACTGCCTGGGACTGCCTTCGCAGCACCGGTTCCCCGTATTTCACATAATCGTATGAGAAATATCCCACCAGGCCGCCGGTAAAAGGAGGCATTCCTTCTATCTTCGGGCTCTTATATTCTGCAAGCACCTGCCGGATTATTTCCCCGGGATGATCAATCTTCTCTTCCCGAATCCCATCTGCTCCGGTGATTACCGCCTTTTCTCCCCGGCAGATAATCTCCATGGCCGGATCATATCCCAGAAAAGTATACCGCCCCCACTGTCTGGACTCCTCCACACTTTCCAGAAGAAAGCAGTGGCTGCTCACCGCCTTTAATATCCGCAGCACCTGAATCGGCGTCCTCTGATCCGAATAAAGTTCCCTGCATACCGGAACGCTCCGATAACCGTACCCTTTGCCTGCACCGGTCATCCTTACTTCTTCCTGTGTCATCATTCTTTTGTCCTCCTATCCTGAATCGTGTTTTCCTTCTGCCTGATGCCGGATAAGTGATGTTTTGCGTTTTTATAAATGCAAAAAACCCCGTCCTGACATGGATATCACTTATCCAGTCAAGGACGGGGTTTCCGATCACACAGGATCCTTCTCTCCCTTAAAGAAGTCCGGATCCCCATATTCACGATACGAAAATAAGGCCCGCGGTGCCACCTTGATTCACGAAATACTTCGTGCACTTAGCAGAATACCAACATATTCCCGTCATCTTACGCGTGACTCACGTCGCTGAATACTCAGCCGGAAAACCAGCCTTTGACAGCGCCCTCCGTGGTCCATTTAACAGTCTGCGTTCTGCCTGCTCTCAGCCTGACAGGCTCTCTGTAAGTGCACGGTCTGTTTTTATCTCCACTTCATCGGTTTTTTGCAGATTCAATTTTAAAGACAATTTACTATACTCACATTTTGTTGTCAACTGTTTTTCTTATTTCTTTATATTTTTTTGATGATTCCGCATTTTTTGTAATGTTTTCATAGATTCAACTTTTTATTCTTTCGTTGATCTCTGCAGAAGAACCTGCTAATGGAGTCTTATTTCTCTGCTCCAAACACAGTCTCTGCATAATTCACCGAAGCCATGGCGTCAGAGCAATACTGGTCAGCGCCAATCGAATCTGCATACTCCTGGGTCAGCACTGCACCGCCTACCATCACCTTCACCCAGGGTGCTTCCCGGCGAAGCTGACGTATGGTTTCTTCCATACTTGGCACAGTGGTGGTCATCAGGGCGCTCAGTCCCACCAACGGCACATGAAGGCGGACTGCTGTCTCCGTTACCGTCTCCGGCGGCACATCCTTTCCCAGATCCACCACCTGATAACTGTAATTTTCCAGCAGCACCTTCACGATATTCTTTCCAATGTCATGAATATCTCCCTTCACCGTAGCCAGGATAATGGTTCCTTTGGATTCCTGCTCCTGACCGGAACGGCTCATCTGCTCCTTGATCACCTCAAAAGCCGCCTTGGCTGCCTCCGCACTCATCAGAAGCTGGGGCAGGAATACGGTCCCCTTCTCAAATCCCTTTCCCACTGCATCCAGGGCAGGGATAATTTCCTGATTAATCACATCCAGCGGATCCTGACTAGCTAAAAGACCCTTTGCCGCAGCGGAGGAAGCTTCCTTTAATCCCTTGATGATGGCATCTGCCAGGGAAAAATCTCCGCCCTGGCCGGCGTTTCCCATTCCAGCCCCATCTCCTGTCCCCGAAGGACCTTTCCGGCTCAGCGTAACTCCAAGACTTACCGATGGCTGGCTGCCGTAAATAGAAATGTATTCGCCGCACTGGGGATCCAGTCCCGCCAGCGCCAGATAACTGTAATAGGCCCGCATCATGGCTTCGCTGTTTGGATTAATAATGGCCGCACTTAAGCCATCGTGAAGAGCCATGGTAAAGAAAGCAGAATTGATAATCTCCCGCTGAGGCAGGCCGAAAGAAATGTTGGATACACCCAGAATGGTCTTTCCTCCCAGCTCGTCCCGGACCCTCCGCAGGGTTTCCAGTGTAGTTACGGCCCCCTGGCTGTCGGAACTTATGGTCATGCACAGACCGTCTATGATGATATCCTCCGGCCCGATGCCGTACTCCGCCGCTCTGGCGTAAATCTTTTTCGCCACCCGGATCCTGCCTTCTGCTGTCTCCGGTATGCCCTCCTCATCCAGGGCAAGACCGATAACCACGCCGCCGTACTTTGCCACCAACGGGAAAATGGCGTCCATGACTTCCTGCTTTCCATTTACAGAGTTTACCAGCGCCTTGCCGTTATAACAGCGGAGCGCCCGCTCCATGGCCTCTTCATTGGACGTATCGATCTGAAGGGGCAGGTCGATAACCGCCTGCAGTTCCTTTACCGCCTCTTCCATCATGGACGGCTCGTCGATTTCCGGAAGGCCTACATTTACATCCAGCACATGGGCTCCATTGTCCTGCTGGGCCACAGCTTCTTTCAGAATGTATTCCATGTCATGGTCCCGCAGGGCCTGCTTGAATTTCTTCTTTCCGGTGGGATTGATCCGCTCTCCGATGATCACCGGTTTGGAGCCGAATTCCACGGTAGTGGCATAGGAACAGATTACAGTTCTCCCCTTTTTCCCGGGAAGCTGCACCGGCAGATCGTCGCAGGCCGCTTTCAGCTTGCGGATATGCTCCGGGGTGGTGCCGCAGCAGCCGCCCATCATAAACACACCCATTTCCGCGATTTCCCGCATCTTCCGGGCAAACTGGTCTGAATTAATGTCATACACGGTCCGGGAACCCTCGCTTCGCGGAAGACCCGCGTTGGGATTCACGATCACCGGCGTGGAGCTGACCTTCATAAACCGCTGTGCAATAGGCGCCATCTGCTCCGGCCCCAGCCCGCAGTTTAATCCCAGGGCATCCACCCGCAGTCCTTCCAGAAGGGCAGTCACCGACTCCACATCACCGCCGGTAAGAAGCTTCCCCTTCTCATCAAAGGCCATGGTGGCAAATACCGGCAGGCTGCAGTTCTCCTTGGCCGCCAGCACAGCCGCCTTGACCTCCAGGCTGTCGCTCATAGTCTCGATCAGAATCAGATCCGCCCCGGCCTCCGCGCCGGTTTTCACCACCTCCTGGTAAAGCGCCACTGCAGCCTCGAATTCCAGATCACCGTAGGGCTTTAACAGCTTTCCCGTAGGCCCCAGATCCAGGGCAATAAAGGAAGGCTGGCACTGCCGTCCCTCTCTTCTGCAGTTTTCCTCATACTGGCATCTTGCCTCAGCGGCATTCTCCACAGCAGCCCGGACCAGCTCCTCCAGGGCCCACTGCCCGCCCTCCGGGTATTTCAGGCGGTTGGCTCCGAAGGTATTCGTCGTCATGATATTTGCCCCGGCCTCCAGATACGCCCGGTGGATCTCCACCAGCACTTCCGGATGCAGGAGATTCCAGGTCTCCGGCAGTTCCCCCGGGGCAAGTCCCCGCTCCTGAAGAAGGCTGCCCATACCTCCATCGAAATACACCCGGTTTTCTCTCATCCATTTCAGTCCACTTGTCATCTTCTTCCAACCTTCCTGTTTCCATTTTATCCTGTCCGTGCAGGCCTTTCACCTGCCGGAAGAACTGCTTCCTGCACTTTTTCCAAGTCCGGCTTCGGATACCGTTTGCGCTTCCTGCGCATTTTTCGGATCATACCGGACACATTACCGCCGGTAAAGACAGTCTGTCTTCTGGCAGGCCTCGCAGCCCCGCACCTCACATCGGAAAGGCCGCTGTCCCACGCCCATCACCGCCGTCACCGACTTGGAAGGCATCATGAGAAAGCTGTCCGTCAGCTTAATACCGATGCGTTTTCCCGCCTCCAGTCCATCCAAAAGAGCCGGCTGGCAGCTTAATGGAAAATCTCCGTATCCTGGGCTGAACCGGGGACGCAGATACAGCCCACGTGTTTCATATTCCTGCCGCAGCCTGGTGCAGACCTCATTGCAGTAATCTTCAATCATGGCGGCGGCAGCAGCCTGAAGGACCACTGCACGGCTCATCTGGATCCGGGTATATTTCTGGATCAGATGGTCTGCTCCCAGCCCCAGGGTAGCTGCAAAAACCACTACAGAAATGCAGTCCTTCAAATTCTTCGAAAGATTCCGGCTCCTGGTCTTAAAACACCCGCCGTCGATCTCACCATCCGGCAGAAGAGTCAGCGGAAATTCCCTGCTGATGGATTTCGGCTCCGCCGCACGGGAAAGCTCTTCCACGCAGCTTTCCACCAGATTTAAAACCGATTCATCCGCCTGATTCTTTCCGTATCCCAGATATCGGAGAATTTCTTTTCTGTCTGCTTCCATTCCGTTTTCTTCCTTCCCGACTGTTTTCCTTTCTGACGTTTTCCCCTTCAGGAACCTTCCGCTCTCCGCGGTCCCATCCGTCAGTCCATTTTTTATCCCTTTTCTGTCCCGATAATCTCCGACAGATTCTCCTGAATCTTAGCCGCCACATCCGGCTTATTCATGGAGTACACATGGATTCCATTGACGCCGTTGGCAATCAGATCAATGATCTGTTCGGTGGCATAGGCGATCCCTGCCTGCTTCATAGCCGATGGATTCTCTCCGAACCGGTCCACCATAGCCTTAAAGCGGGCCGGCAGATAGGTTCCCGACATCTGGCAGGTCCGGGCCACCTGGGAAACATGGGTTATGGGCATGATCCCGGCAATCACCGGCACCGTAATCCCTTTCTCCCGGATACGGTAAAGGTAATTATATAAAATATTATTGTCAAAAAACATCTGTGTGGTCACAAAATCACAGCCGGCATCCACTTTTTCCTTCAGATGCTGAATGTCCGCCGTCTTATTTTCCGATTCTACGTGTCCTTCCGGATAGCAGGCCGCGCCGATGCAGAAATCCCCCATCTGCTTAATCTCATAAATCAGCTGGGAGGCATACTGGTAATCCTTCTCCACTCTGCCGTCCGCCGGGATATCCCCCCGCAACGCCAGAACATTCTCGATCTTCTTGTCCTTTAACTCCCCCAGCACCTGATGCACCTTCTCCCTGGTGGAAGAAACGCAGGTCAGGTGAGCCAGCGGCGTCACATGGAACTTCTCCTGGATATCCGAGGCGATCTGCACTGTGTATTTGCTGGTTCCTCCGCCCGCACCGTAGGTTACACTCATAAAAGAAGGATTCAGCCGGGCAATGGCAAAAGCCGCCTTCTCCACACTCTCATACTTATCCTCCGTTTTTGGCGGAAATACCTCAAACGAAAGGGTCGGTTTTCCTTCAGCCAAAATATCACGTATCTTCATCCGTTTTCCTTCCTTTCATCCTTTGTCTTTTGCCGTATGTGAATTATGATAACACAGCAGGGGGGATTTGTGAACCGGGAAGGTTACCCTTCCAACCGAATCTCACTCCCCACATCCTGTCCGCCCTTTTTCTTCGTGACAATGATCTTCCGGTCAATCCGCTCTTTTAACTCGCTGACATGGGAAATGATTCCCACCATCCGTTCTCCTTCTGCCAGCCCCTCCAGGGCGTTCAGCGCCTGGCTTAAGGCTGCCTCATCTAAGGAACCGAATCCTTCGTCTACAAACATGCTGTCCAAGCGGATTCCGCCTGCGCAGGACTGGATCTCATCCGAAAGCCCCAGAGCCAGGGACAGGGCAGCCTGGAAGGATTCGCCTCCCGAAAGCGTTCTGACACTCCGTTCCGTGCCGTTATAATGGTCAATTACGTTCAGCTCCAGTCCGGCCTTCTCTCTCCTGCCTTCGCCGTCTAACTGCCGCTTCAGCTCATACTGGCCGTTTGACATGGTCAAAAGCCGCAGATTGGCCCGCCGCAGAATCCGGTCAAAATAAGACATCTGGACAAAGGTTTCCAGTTCGATCTTCCGTTTTCCCGCCAGCGTGCCGTTGGCCGTATCGGAAAGAGTTTTCACCCGGATATACTCCTTTTCCACCTGGATCTGCTTCTCCTGGCTTCCCTGGACGCGCCGGCGGATGTCCCCGTTGGTCCGGCAGGCGGCATACAGTTCGTCTCTTTTCGATGCCAGGGACTCCTTCTGCTGCTGGTAAGCCGTCTTCTCCCCCAGGATCGCCTCCTGATCCGGCTCTTCCCGGCCTTCTTCCTGAATCTGCAGGCGAAGGGCCTCTATGGCTGCTTCCTGACGGTTTTTCTTAAGGGAAATCTCCTGCCAGGCAGCAGAAGCTTCATCGAGTTCCTTCTCCAGCCGCTCCTTCTTTCCAACAGACTCCGCTTTCCTGTTCTGGAGATCTTCCCGCAGATCTTCCCTGGAAAGATTTTCATCCAGCGCTTTTTCCAGATCAGCGATCTGTTTTTCCAGCGCCTCCAGCTCGGCATCCAGTCTGGCAGAATTATTCACGCTCTCCTGCCATTCCTCCTTCTGCTCTTCCAGCTTTTCTTCGCTGGATTTCATCTCCTGTTCCAGGCGCTCTGCTTCAAGGAGGCGCTGGTTCCGGATGCGGATTTCTTCTGCCAGCCGCTCCGTCTCCTGTTCCAGGCGCACTTTTACCTGTTGGGCAGCCAGCATAATGTCAGAAGATACTTCTTCCTCTGCCCCATCTGCCTCTCTGCTGCCATTTTCTTCACCAGCCAGAAGCTCTTTCAGCTGTCCGGTCAGTTCTTCCCTCCTGGCAGCAAGGCCCGCCAGAAGCGCAGCCTGCTCTTTCATCTCTTCTTTTAACCGCCCGATAGCCGCTTCCGTCTCCTCTTTTTTCTTCAGCAAAGCATCTCTTTCCTGAATTTTTCTCACAGTCTGATCCAGCGCCGCCTGATTTTTCTTAATGGCCTCCTGCAGAAGAGAAATGACTTCTGTGCTTCCGACATCTGCTGCATCCTGCGCCATCTCTTCCATAGCTGTTTTCTGCTGTCCCCCAAGAATTCCTGTGAGGCTGTCTTTCTGTCCTTTCTGCAGATCCAGATTTCGCTGGACCTCGGTAAACTTCTGCTTTATGGATTCAAGCGTTTCTGTGAGAGCCGCCCGTTTTTCTTCTTCTGTCCTGGCCTGTTCTGCCCGTCCGGCAGCTTCTTCAGCCTGCCTCTTTAATCGGGCTCTGGCAGATGACAGTTCCCCCAGAATCATGGCATTGGCAGCCGCTGCCTTCCTCCAGGCTTCCGTCCATAACGGCCGGGAAGACATCTCCTTCCGGTAAAATTCTTTCACCAGATCTTCTGTGTCCCTGAGACTGATGGGAGTGCCGGAAGTTATGCCGGCTTCCCGGACAAGACGTTCCAGCCGTTCGGAAGCCTCCTGATTTCTGGCCTTTTTTGCTGCCAGAACCTTCTCTCCTTCCTGGAAGCTTAAGTCTGCCTCATCCCGGGCCTGTCCGGCAGTTTCCAGAATTTTCTCCAGAGAATCCAGAGTCTCTATCTCCTTCTCCAGCTGTGCCTCTTCTGCAGACGCCTCTTTTCCCCGGGCAAGGACAGACACCATTTCTTCTTCGGCCATGGCAAAAAACGCCTCACATATCCCCTCACGGTCTTTTTCTTCCGGCGTATTTCCCGGCACCGCTTCGGGTGTTTTTTCCGGCATATTCTCTGCCGTCCTAATTTGGAGTCCTTCTCCCTTCCGGAGAATTTCCTCAATTTTTTCTTCCGTCTGCTGTCTGGCGTGGCCTGCGGCGGCAGCCAGTTCATGCATCTGCCCCGCAGCGTTCTCCGTCTCCGCCTTCATCCGGTCCAATTCCGCCTTCTGGGGCGCATCCTCCCGGACCGATGCCGGAGATGGATGGTGAAGCGCTCCGCACACCGGGCACGGGCTTCCTTCCTTCAGCCGTTTTGCCAGCATTCCGGCCTGCTCATCCAGAAACAGGCTTTCCATTCTCTCGTACTGTTCCCGGAGAGACGCCGCTTTCTCCCGCGCATCGGCATACCGGGCCTGTGCCGATGCAAGAGCCTCTTTGGCCCGGGAAAGATCCTTTTTCTTTTCCAGGAAATCGGTCAGGCTCTGCTTCCGATTTTTAATCTGCTCCATCTCCTGCTTTAATACCGCCAGCTTTTCCGGAGCCTTCCTGGCAGCTTCCAGAGCCTCATTCCGGAACCGGTACGCTTCTTTTTTCTCCTGCAGAACCAGAAAAAGCCTGTCCCGATCCTGCTTAGCCTGGTTTTGCTCTGCCTCTGCAGAAGCTGCCTCCAGACAGGCTTCCAGGAAAGATTTTAATTCTTTTTCCCGCAGATCGGCCTGGTTCTTCAGCAGGATCGCCTGTTCTCCGGCGCCGGCAAGCTCCTGCAGATTCCTGCTGCACTGATCGGTTTTCTCTTCCAGATCCTTCTTCTCAAGGGAAAGAACAGACAGCTGCCGTGACAGACCCTGTGCCTCCTCTTCAAGTGTCTGCAGCTGACTGCGGCTCTCTTCAATCCCTTTCTTGTGCTGCTTAAGCCTTTCCCCATAATGTTCCAGCTGAATCTTCTGCGGATCCAGCCCGGCATCGTTTTGGATTTCCAGAGTCATCTTCTGAAGCGAACGATCCAGTTGTTCTGCCTGGTCTCTGGTTTTCTCTCCGGCTTCTTCCTGAACCTTCCTGAAGCGTTCATTCTCTCCAAGCTTTCCCAAAAGGCCGGAAATGGTTTTGATCTTTGCCTCTGCCGCCCCCTTCTCATGCTCCAGCCGGGTCTTTTCTTCGCCTGCCGGCCGGAGACTCTCCCTGAGGGTCTTTTTCTCCTGAATTTCCCCGGTTAACTTCCGGATCCTTTCCGCCTTATCCTGTATCTGCCGGGAAATCCTCTCTTTCTCCTGCTCTTTTTCCTGCTTCTTAGCCTTCCGGACAGTCCACTGATCAAAAAAGCCGATCTTTTCCTCCAGCAGCCGGATCTGCTCTGCCAGCACATCGCTCTCCCCGGCCGCCTTCTTTTTTTCCTCCAGCAGGGTCTTCGCCCTTTCCATTTCCGGAAGGATTTCCGTAAGGGCAGTCTCCATATCTTTAAGCTGGGCTCTCATCTGCTGCGCCTGCTGTGCTTTTCCCAGCCGCCGGTCTGCTTCCTGGATTTGCTGATCCAGTTTTCCGATCTGCTGATTTGTTTCCTCCAGATCCTTCTGGTCCCGGTCCAAAAAGAGTTCCAAAAGTTCCAGCGTCCGCTCCATTTTTCCCTGGAACCGCTCTTTTTTCAGCTGGGCAAGTTCTGATGCCATTCCATCATCCCTGCTGCAGACGATTCCGTCCAGGTACTGGCTGATGCTGCGCCGGATCTCCTCGTATTCCTTTCCCCGCACCCGCACCGCATCTTTAAGCGTTTCCTGGATGTCCTGGTAAATCTGGGTGTGGAAAATCTTACGAAAGATCTCGCTGCGCTCCGCCGTTCCGGCTAAAAGGAGCTTCTGAAAATCTCCCTGGGCAATCATAGCAATCTGGGTAAACTGCTGATAGTCCACTCCCATCAGCTCCGTTACCGCCCGGGTCACTTCCCTGGTCTTTGTTACCGGCGGCCGGTCATCCGGATAGATCAGCTGTGCCTCCGCCTTCTGGGTGGTAAATCCCGTTCCCCGTCCCTTGGGCCTTAAATACTCCGGTCTCCGCTCCACCGTATACTGCCCTCCCCGGTAAGCAAAGGTAAAACGGACAAAAGTAGGAGTCTCCGGCTTTGCGTACTTACTGCGGAACATTCCTGCATCCCGCACCTTTCCGCTGGCCTCCCCGTAAAGGGCAAAGGTAATGGCATCGAATATGGTGGTTTTCCCGGCTCCGGTATCTCCGGTGATCAGGTACAGGCCCCGGGAACCCAGTTTTTCAAAATCCACCTCGGTCTCTCCCGCATAGGGGCCAAAGGCGCTGATAATAAGTTTTTCCGGTCTCATCCTTTATTCCTCTCCCTTCACCTGGCGGATCGCCGCTTCCAGAAACTGTTTCTGTTCTTCATCCAGCGGCTGATTATTCTGCAGTTCATATAACTGGGAAAACAGTTCCGTCTCCGACTTTTCCTCTGCATCTGCCGCCTGCTGGATCTGCCGGTTCTCTCTGGTTCTCCGGTTATCGTACTCCAGCCGCATCAGATTCGGATAAATAATCCGCAGCTTCTGCATTCCATCGGGAATATCCTCCTCATCCGTCAGGATAGCCTGGATATAATCCTCCGTATTGGTTCCCTGGTAAAAGGATCTGGCCGTAAGCTCCAGATACGTTCCCCGGATCTTTCTCATGTCCCGAAGGGGGGTAAGAGGCACTTCCCGGATCTCCACCCGTCCCTTTTCAAAAAGCTCCACCACCGACACCGATTTCTGCTGTCCTGCCTCCGAAAAGGAATATTTAAGGGGCGTGCCGCAGTAACGCACCGCCGGCCGCCCCGCACTCTGAGGACTGTGGATGTGTCCCAAAGCCACATAGTCAAAATCGTCAAATACAGACACATCCACCTGATCAATTCCCCCCACCGACATTTCCTCCGACTCGCACCGGCTGGCCCCTGCCGCAAACTGGTGGGCCACCAGCACGTTCCGGCAGGAGGTATCCAGCGGCAGATGGGAAATGGCCGTCTCCACAGCATCCTGGTAGCTTTCCACCGTTTCCTCCTCATACACATGGCGGACTGTGGCAGGCTTTAAGAAGGGAAGCAGGTATACCCGTACTTCCCCGTATTCATCGGCAAAACCTATGCTCTGCACCTGTCCGTCATACACCGGCGAAACGTAAATGCCGCTCTCCTTCATCAGCTGCGCGCCGAAGGAAAGCCGCTCCGGCGAATCGTGGTTTCCGCTGATCATGGCTGTGGGAATCTTCCGCCCAGCCAGACGGGTCAGAAAATCATCCAGAATCTGCACCGCTTCCGCAGAGGGAATGGATTTATCGTAAACATCCCCCGCTATTACCACGCAGTCCGGCTGTTCCCGGTCGATAATCTCCAGGATCTGGTTTAAGATGTATTTCTGATCTTCCGCCATGGAAAATTCATTGACCCGTTTTCCAATGTGGAGATCCGATAGATGAATCAGCTTCATTTTCAGTCATTCCCTCCGCTTCTCTCTGCCTCTGGTGCATGATGGTTTACTTCCATCCCTCCGGAAGATACCGCTTCGTTCCTTCGATCATATCATCGATCAGAAGCCGCACATCCCTTTCCGAACAGCCTTTTCCCTTTACCAGCGGATCATCCAGGAACGCCTGTACCACCAGCTCCCGGTCGCAGGTTAAGGCTGCTTTTAAAATTCTCTCATGATTTCTCACGTGAGGAAGAATCAGCTGGCGCACTTCCTCAGGAAGACTTCCCGCCATAACCGGCCGGATGGCATCCCGCTCAAAGAGCGCATTGGTTTCCACAACCGCCTCTGCAGGAAGATTGGGAATCTGCAGAGCCGTATTGGGAACGTTCACATTGCTGACCACCCGTCCCAGGCCGCAGAGTGCCTTAATCAGAAGAATGCCTTCCTCTCCTGTGGGCTTAAGTTCCACCTCTTCTTCTCCTGCCAGGAGTCTGTGACTCTTTGCCAGACGGTTCTGCAGATCTGCCTTCCGCCAGTCCACGGTAGTCAGGCCGAATTTCCAGGATGCCACCGTCTCCGGATCATTCAGATACTCATTTCCCGGCATAAATTCCGCTAGGTGACGGTCTCCGGCGGCGGCAATCAGGCCGTACCGGTTAAAGAGATCGAATTTTACCCGATGGGCGCAGGCAAAGCTTGCATTGGCCCAGTTCGTATCCCTCTCTTCATATCCTTCTTCAAAATGGTTCTGAATATAATCCCGATAAACAGGGAACAGATCCATTCCCTGATAAGAAGCATAGTCAAACCAGGTAAAATGATTGATTCCCAGCACATTCACATGAATGTCCTTCCGGTCGATTCCGGAAATTCCCGCAGTATCCTCCAGAATTCCCTTTAACACCTTCTGAGTGCCGAACACCTCATGGCAGCAGCCAAAGGCCCGGATCTTGGGGAACACATGGTAAAGGGTCTTGACGCAGAGAGACATGGGATTGGTGTAATTGATTACCCAGGCCTTGGGCGCATATTCTTTTACAGCTTCCGCGATTTCCACAAACATGGGAATGGTTCTGAGTGCCCGGATCATTCCGCCAGGTCCCGCCGTATCTCCTACAGACTGGTAGATTCCCAGACGTTCCGGCATATGTACATCCACCGCCATCTCATCAAAAGTACCCGGCAGGATGGAGATCACCACAAAATCTGCACCGCTTAAAGCTTCCTTTAGGCTGTCCGCCGTCTCATACTTCCACTTCCCTGCCGCCTCCGGGCGCTCTGACAGCCGGTTCCCAATTACTTCGTTGGCCTTGGCCGCCTCCCGGTCAATATCATAAAGGCGGATCACGCCGCTCATGGCCGGCTCCAGAGCAAGGTCGGTCATAAAAGTCCAGGCCCATCCCCGGGAACCGCCTCCGATGTAGGCGATGGTCACATGATCTGCGCGGTTGTTTAAGCATTTCATCATTTTCTTTCTTCTCCTTTGTTGTTATGTAATAGATGATGTTTAAATGCCCTGCGTTCTGCCGCTCAAACAGCCTCCCGCAGGGCGTATAAAGCTTTAATTGGTCAAAAATCCCTTCCCGATAATCTCACTGGAATTGGTGATCATCATAAAGGCATCCGGCTCCACCGTCCGCACGTAATTGCGCAGCCGCACCGCCTGCCCTCTGGAAAGGGTGGTCATCACCACTGTCTTCTTGTGATGAGTAAATGCGCCCTTTGCCTCATAAACCGTGGCGCTCCTCCCCAGCTTATTGATAATGAAATTACATATGGGGTCAGGATCGTCGCAGACAATATTAAAACATTTGCACTGATTAATATTCTCCACCACACCGTCAATTACCAGGGATTTCGCCATCAGGCCCAGGGTGGAGTAAAGTCCGGTGGCGGCTCCAAATACAAAGAAAGACATGATCACCGATGCCGCATCCACTAAAAACAGCATCGTTCCAATATTGAAACTGGTGTGTTTTTTCAGAATCATGGCAACGATATCGGTTCCTCCGCTGGATGCCCCGATATTAAACAGCACCGCCGAACCCACTGCCGGAAGAAAAACTGCAAAAACCAGTTCCAGCAGCGGCTCATCTGTCAGTGGCCGGCTCAGAGGATAAATCCTCTCCATCACAGACAGAAGAAATGACATCAGCATACTGGCATACACTGTCTTAAGGCCGAAGGCCCGTCCCAGAAAGAAAAATCCTATCACTAAAAGGATTCCATTGACCAGAAAGGTAAAATCCCCCGCACTGATCGGCGCCAGCCGGCTGAAAATCGTGGAAAAGCCGGTAACGCCGCCAAAAGCAAAATTGTTTGGAAACTTAAAAAAATAAATGCCGATTACCAGAATCAGAATACTCACGGTAATGGTTCCATACTCCCATAAGGTCCTCTGCCAGGGATGTTTCCATGCCTTTGTGAACATCATATCGATCCTCTTCTTCACCCGTATCCGGGTCTTACTCTGCTTGCTTGTCCGCTATTTTTCCTGAAAACCAACGCTGGCCAGAAATCTTCCGAAAGCAGCCCTTCCTTCTTCGGTGCACTTGTAAACACCTGCGTCTTCCAGGACTCTGGCAAATACCAGTCCCACTTCCTCCTGAAGGATCTGATCCACATTCTCTGCCGTGATGGACGCATACTTGGGAAGGAACTCATCCACCCAGTCCGCATGCTTTGCCAGTTCCTCATCTGCCCGGATGTCCCGGCCCTCAAGGATTGCCTGTCCCAGATCTGCCAGTTCCTTTTTCAGGCGGGAGGGAAGAACTGCCAGGCCCATTACCTCGATGAGACCGATATTTTCCTTCTTAATATGGTGCAGTTCCTGATGGGGATGGTACACGCCCAGCGGGAACTCTTCGGTGGTGATATTATTGCGCAGCACCAGATCCAGTTCAAACATATCGCCGTTCTTGCGCGCAATCGGCGTAATGGTATTGTGGGGTTCTCCGTCCGTCTCCGCATAAACAAATGCCGCTTCATCGGTATATTCTCTCCAGGCCTTCAGCACAATATCCGCCAGATCAATCAGCCTGTCGCTGTCCTTTCCCCGAAGCCGCAGCACCGACATGGGCCAGAATACAATGCCTGCCTCCACATCTTCAAAGCCTTCCATCTGGAAATGCTTTTCAATCGGTGCCTTAGCCATGGCAAAGGTGTAATGCCCGCCCTGGAAATGATCGTGGCTTAAGATCGAGCCGCCTACAATGGGGAGATCCGCATTGGAACCCAGAAAATAATGGGGGAAAAGCTTAACAAAGTCAAACAGCTTAATAAATGCCGCCTTATCAATCTTCATGGGCACATGCTGGCCATTAAACACGATGCAGTGCTCATTATAATAAACATAAGGTGAATACTGGAAGCCCCACCGGCTGCCATTGATGGTAAGAGTGATGATCCGGTGATTGTTCCGTGCAGGATGATTTACCCTTCCGGCATATCCCACATTTTCCATGCACAGAAGACATTTCGGATAGCCGCTCTGCTTTGCCAGCTTGGCTGCCGCAATGGCCTTGGGATCCTTCTCCGGCTTGGAAAGATTCACCGTAATATCCAGATCCCCATACCGGGTAGCCGTCTTCCACTTCAGGTCCTTACAGACACGATAGCGGCGGATATAATCCGAATCCTGACTTAACTTATAAAAATAATCCGTAGCTGCCTGGGGCGACTCTTCATAGCGCTTCCAGAATTCTGCCGTCACCTCGCTGGGTCTGGGCATCAGACAGTTCATCAGCTTCGTGTCAAAAAGATCCCGGTACACTACACTGTCCGACTCCAGAACACCGGCCTCGCAGGCATAATCCAGCAGTTCTTTTAATATCTTCTCCAGATCGCTGTTTTCCACCGGACCTTCCGGCTCCTCATACTCATCCAGCTTTAATACCTCCAGGATCTGATTTCTTGCGTAAATTTCGTCCTCCTCTTTCAGAAGTCCCGTATTCCGGCCGTATTCCACCAGCCCCTTAATTGCATCGTAAACCATTCTCCTTACCCTCCTGCATTTTGTTTTTGCTGCTTCACTGTCATAATGATCCGGGATCACCCCCGCATCATCAAAATCTGCCGGCCCTATATCGCCGTCTTGTTATAGTATACTGCAAAACACCGGAATTGAAAATGTGAAAAAGTTATCAAAACAGGTCTTTTCTTTGAATTTCTTTCGATTCCTTTCCGGACGCTATACCCCCCGGTCTCTTCGGGCCACGAAACGGCCGATCCTCCCGGCAATAATGCCCCCCAGTATTCCGATGGCCGTTCCCGCTGCCGTACCAGCAATCAAAAGAACCGGAAGGTAGGAAAATACCGCTCCGTTCTCCACCACAAAAGCCGCCACCGCCAGCTGGCCCACGTTATGGCCTACGCCGCCGATTATGCTGACTCCCACCGGCGTAAACCAGTTCATTTTCCGGCATACCGCCATCAGTACCAGACTTAACAGTGCTCCCGCCATACTGTAAATCATGCTGAAAGGATTCCCGAAGGTAAATCCCACCAGGACAATCCTCACCAAATTCACCGCCGCCGTCCCTGGAATCCCGATAGTATAAAGCCCTGCCACCGTAACCAGATTTGCAAGTCCCAGCTTTACCCCCGGCACCCCCAGGTTCACGGGAATCAGATTCTCAATGTAGCTGAACACGAAAGCCAGGGCAATCAGCATCCCGTATTCCGCCACACGATACGAGCGCAAGATGCCCGCAGCAGCCGGCTGTGCCGCCTGTTTTTTCTCCTTATTCCCTGGATTTTCCCTGTTCCTTTCTGCATTTGTTTCTGTATTCATTTTTGTATGCATTCCTGTACTTTCTTTCTTGCTGTTCTTGCTGTTTTCTGTGTTCATCCCTGTCGTTTGTCCAAACCATTCTCTTTCTTTTCCCATTATATCCGCTGAGGAGGGAATCAGCAAGATGGAGTTTTGCTCCCTGTAATACCGGACTGCTTTGCACTGCATGGTGTGGAATCCGTAAAAAAATTCCCGTTAAAATCCCCATTGACATTTTACCATATTTTTACTATTATGTAAATATCTGGAACTTGTGTATTCGACACAGGTAAGTATGATGGCAGTCGCGGGAAGTGTTCTGCAAAAGACCATCAGCTGCTGATTTCTATAGTCAGTTCTTTGATTTTCCTCTTCCGAACAAAAGATTCTGATACGGAAAATTCAACTTTACGTTTCCATTTCATCCCCTTTTCCCACCTTTGCAAAACATACAATTTATGGTAAAATTAAGGAGAACGATATTTATGACAACTACAAAAGAAAATATGGCAGCACCCCCGGTATCCCGGAATCCAGGCCACCTGACCGGCGGCGAAGATTTCATGGTAAACCGACAGCACAAAGATCGGCTGTTCCGTATGCTTTTTCGGGATAAAAAGGATTTATTAAGCCTGTATAATACAGTAAACGGCTCCCATTATACCGATCCGAAAGATCTGGAGATTACCACCATTGAAGATGTCCTTTACATGGGAATGAAGAATGATGTTTCCTTTTTAATTGAGGAGTACTTAAACCTGTATGAAGCCCAGTCCACCTGGAATCCAAATATGCCTCTGCGAGGAGTTTTCTATTTTTCCCGCCTGTATTCCGGGTATATCAAAACCAGAAAGCTGGACATTCACTCCCGAACCCGAATTCCGCTCCCGACTCCCCGGTATATCGTATTCTACAACGGAGCCGGCAATGAGCCGGAACGCAGGCAGCTGCGGCTTTCGGATTCCTTTCTCAAGCGCCAGGACGGTCTGGAACCCTGCCTGGAATGTATCGCCATCGTACTGAATATTAACCTGGGACAGAATCAGAAACTGATGGATGGATGCCGAAGGCTTTACGAATACGCCTTCCTGGTGGAACAAATTCGCCTGCATCTGGCAAAAGGATTAAAGCTGGAAGCTGCCGTTGATACTGCAGTCGAGGTTTGTACAGAAAACGAAATTCTGTCTGACTTTTTGATTAAGCACCGTGCGGAGGTGAAAGAAATGATCTTAAGCGAATACGATGAAGAACTGCATTTGAAGGATACTTATAACTGTGGGTATACAGATGGAAAGCTGGAAGGTCAGGAGGCTCTGTCCTGCCTGGTTGCGGCACTTGTTAAAGAAAATCGAATGGATGATTTGGAAAAAGCTATGGCCGATGCATCTTTCCGGCGCAAATTGCTTCTTGAATATGGATTTGAAAAGGAATAATGTTTCAAATATGGGTAAAGCCCCCCTCCGAAAAAGCAAAAAGATGCCCTGGAAGCATACTCAGAAAAACGTTTCTGATTCCTCATCCAGAGCATCTTTTTCTTGTTCTTTTCTGACACATTTTTTCGGATTTTAATTTCCCGAAACTTCCTTCCGTTTCCGGAGCATCAGGACACCGCCTGCTGCTGCCAGAACCATGATGCCGATCAGCATCCCGTAGGTAGCGCTGTCATCACCGGTCTTGGGAAGGGCAAATAAGGGTACGCCTTCCTCTTCAATGAAGATGGGATCTTCGCCCTCGCCGCCGTCCAGTCCGCCCTGGGGTACGGAACCTTCATTGATGATCGTGGTAGTTCCCGGGTCCGTCAAATCGGTCCGGCCGCCGCCTCCCCCGCCGGTGGAACCGCCTCCGCCGCCGCTGCCGGGATTATCCGGTGTGTCCGGCGTGTCAGTCTGGCTCTTGGGATAGCAGTTTACCGTGTAGTTCCAGGTATCTGTCTCTTCATCAAGAACCGGCAGCGTGGTCAGGAATGGGCTGACTGTCACATTATCGCTGTCCCCTCTTCTCTGGCATACCAGATACAGTCCTGTGGACAGGCCGGTAAACGTCGCTTCTCCATTGGATGTGGTCTGTTTTGCAGTCTCCGCCAGATTCTGGGAAGCTGCATACTCATCCAGGATTCTGGATGCATTCCGTACATCATCTGCCGTCTCCAGACTGGTAATATCTGCTCCCGAACCTGCGAAACGCTCCGTCAGCGTATACTGTCCCTTTGTGCCGTCCCACTCTCCCACATGATAAACTGCAATCACTGCAGTCTTGTCGGTAGTTGTGGTTCCCACTTCCTTCAAATCAATGTGTAACGATGCCTGCCGTGTAGGGTCGATTCCCGCTGTATCCGCAGCAAACACGGCCTGGCATAGGCATCCTTAATTCCGGTCATGGAATTGGCAAGAAAATACATCTGCCCCTCCCGGTTCCGATACCGTGCTACCGTTTTATCCAGGGTACTCACTCCCAGATCCTCATAAAAAAGATCCGAGGCTTTCTCGTACACTTTCATCGCTTCCTGATACCGGTTCAGCGCCACCAGACAGTCAATCTGCACCGTCTGCCATTCATCGTAGGGATGGATCCGACTGGCCATGGTACACAGCTCCAGCAGTTTTTCGTACTCTCCCTTTTCCTTCAGTCTCCTGCACAGACTGCTCAAACTGTCAAAATACCATTTCTGATAGTAGGCTTCCTCCTGGGCCGCCCAGGCCTCTCCTCCCAGCATAGGAAGGAATTCTCCCGGGTAATTCTGGCAGTACTGCCATTCCAGTTTCTGCTTTTCCTCCGTGTCCGGCCTTCCGCGCATCTTATGAATCAGTTCATCCAAAACATC
>DVKS01000141.1 GCA_018715905.1 Candidatus Caccovicinus merdipullorum
AACTGTGGAGCCTCCGTTATGGTTCGCAGGTATTCTTCCGGATCACCATTCAAAATCAATTCTGCATAGGACAGCGGATCGTTGTAGATGAGCCAGTCCAGTTCAGACCGTTGGAAACGACTATTTGCCACCTCATCCTCAACAGCGGTACAGTTAATTGAAATCATGCTTCCGTTAGAATATTTCAGTTCCACACAGGCGGTGTCGATATTAAACTCACAGGAAATCAGTTGTTTCATGGGATGTACCTCCAAAATTTAATTTTCTGGAAGTAATGTAAGCGTGGGTTTGTGGTGTGGTATCCTTAACTATGGGAAACTTCCTTTTCCCATTGGGAAAATCCCTCTACCGTAAGGATCCGCTTTCCCTCCAGCCTCCCCATCTTCTGTACACAGGCCTTTACAGCCTTCCCGTCAATCAAAACAGTACAGGTGCCGCAGGCTCCTTCGCTGCAGCCGTCCTTTACCGACTTGCATTTACAGTCATTGCGAAGCACATCCAGAAGTTTCCGTTCCGGATCCACCTCCATTTCCTTTCCATTGATCCAAACTTTACAAAAGGAGTTCATATACACCCTCCACTTCTACCCCATATTTTTCGGCCATCTGCTCCAGCCCGCCTCTCGCCTCCGCCGGCGCGCACCAGGCCATTCCGCACTCCGCCGAGATCTCCCTGGGCAGCGGGATCATACGCCCGGGGGCATTATCCTTCCTTGCACACTGTTCCATATAGACAGCCTGGGCGGTTCCGGCAAACGCAAATACCACCTTCTCCGATTTCTTTCTTGCCATTTTCTCCGCCCTTTCTCATTATCTCATCCAAAGGCAGCCGGCCAGAAAGCCGGCTGTCTGTTTTTATTTAAGCAGAATATTTCATTTCTATTTTCCGCGGTACAAAAGATAAGCATAATCTCTTACCACCGTATCAATGATCTGGCGGATTCCTTCCGGAAGAGCCTCGCATTCTTCCTGGCAGCGGTAATCCACGGTACTGCCAAGCAGGCGCACCCGGATCCGTCCTTCCTCATCCGGAACAGTAAAGCCCTGGTTTCTGCTGTTTTCCATGTCAGCTTCATTGGCAAACAGGGTAAACTTATCCAGATACGGCGCGCTGTCATACGGACAGAAGCTTCTGCAGTTTCCGCATTCATTGCACATATAATCTACGTGGATAATCTGGCGCATGGGCCTTTCCGGAACACAGATGGAAATATTGGCCCGGTTGGGACAGACATCCGCACAGTTTTCACAGACAGCGGAACAGGTCAGGCAGCGTCCGCTCTCCGGCTGCCGGCTCTCTTGCAGCAATCTTCCTTTCTTTTCAATGATCGCATTCCGGTCTCCCGACTGAGCAAAGTCCTCTGCCAGAGAACGTCCTGCGATGGCTTCTGCTGCCATCCTTCCGTCCCGGATTCCTTCCACTACAGTAGCCGGACCTTTCACGCCATCGCCTGCCACATAAATTCCCGGCACGCTGCTCTCCAAGGTCTCCGGATTCACCACGGCCCGTCCCCGCTCATCTACAGCAATTCCGTTTGCCTTATAAAATTCTGCAGGAACCTTCTCGCCTACTGCGGCGATCACAACGTCAGCCGGAACTTTCACCAGCTCATCCGTTTCTTCAACGCCTCTTCTGCCGCTGGCATCATAATCGCCCAGCACCATCTTCCGGCAGCATAAGAATCCGGCCTCCAGAGCCACCGGCGATAAGAGTTCGGCAAACTCTACGCCGTCTTCCATGGCCATCACCAGTTCTTCTTCGTCTGCCGGCATGTAGCGTCTGGTGCGCCGATAGACTAAAGAAACCTTCTCCACACCCTGGTTGCGTTTCGCCGCCCGTGCTGTATCCATGGCCGTGTTTCCGCCGCCGATAACCACCACATTCTTTCCAAGGGAAACCTTTCCCTCCGTCTCTTTAAATTCGCGAAGGAAATCCAACGCATTGACAGCCTCACCCTTCTCCAGGCGAAGCTTTCCCGGCTCGCAGGCTCCCACTGCCGCCACAACCGCGTCATACTGACTCTTTAAGGCCTGAAGGTCCTGAATCTCCACTCCCGTATAAACGGAAACACCCATGGCCTTCACCAACGCCACATCCTTTTCCACTGCCTCGGGACTGATGCGGAAGTCCGGGATCACAACTGCCGGAACACCTCCGGCCTTCTCTTCTTTTTCAAAGATGCTTACCGCAAAGCCGGCCCGGGCCAGGAAATACGCCGCAGAAAGGCCGGCAGGACCGCCGCCTACAACCGCTGCTGTCTTTCCGTTTTTCTCCGGCTCTTTTATGGCAGATAAAAGAGCCTCATATCCGCCTTCTGCCGCCCGAAGCTTCTCTCTGCGGATGTTTACCGGATCTTCGTAGAAATTCCGGGTACATTTGCTCATACAGTTATGGGCACAGATGGTTCCCGTTGTAAAGGGAAGGGGATTCTTTTCCGTAATTACTCTAAGAGCCTCCTCATACCGTTCTTCCCCTGTAAGCTTAAGGTATGCCGTAATATCCTGGTGGATGGGACATCCTTCTTTGCAGGGCGCCACAAAACAGTCTACCAGCGGCACCTGGCTCTTCATCTTTCTGGACGGAAGAGGCTTTACTGCCTTTACATGATAGGGATTCACCTTTACTGCCTGTACCAGGCCGCCGACCTTTTCCACATCCACGCCGGTAAATTCCGGTGCCGGGCGTCCGGCAAAGATCTCTCCGATCTGAGAAAGCCGCTGATAGCCGCCTGGTTTTAACAGCGTAGTAGCCATCGTCACCGGCCAGATTCCCGCGTCCACAATGTCTGCAATATTTAAAGCATCAGCGCCGCCGGAATAAGAAATCCGAAGGGCTCCGCCAAAGTCTCTGGAAAGTTTCTCTGCCACCGACATAGACAGGGCATACAGAGATTTTCCTGACATGTACATTTCTTCTCCGGGAAGTTCTCCGGCCTTGATGTCTACCGGGAAGGTATTGGTAATCTTTACGCCAAACTCCAAACCCTTCTCATCTGCCAGGGCCATCAGCCGCTTCAGCATGGGAACGGCATCTTCATACTGCAGATCATCTTTAAAATGAAAGTCTCCGAAAGCCACATAGTCATAGCCCATCTCGTCCATGATCGACCTGGCATACTCATAACCTAAAAGTGTAGGATTGCACTTAATAAAGGTATGGATTCCCTTCTCCGTTAAAAGATAAACCGCAATCCGCTCAATCTCATCCGGCGGACATCCGTGAAGAGTGGAAAGGGTCACGCTGTTGCAGATCTCTGCCGGAATTCCCAGAATGTCCTCTTTCGTCAGCTTCTCAAAGCGGTTTACATTTGCCAGAAGCCAGTCCCTGCATTCCTGGAAAATAGGGGTCTGGGAAGCATCCCGCATCCCCTCAATAAAACGATCCACTTTCTCTGTCTGAATTCCCTTCAGATCATATCCCACGCTCATGTTAAACTGAAATCCGTCCATATCTCCCAGGCCGAATTCCCGTGCCATCACCCGGCATAAAAACCATGCCTTCACATACTCGTCAAAGGCCTGGGGTACCCGAAGCTCCGTGGACCACTCCACATTGTAACACTCGTCATCTGCGCGGATACAGGGCTTTGCCACCGGCAGATCCTCGCCGTCGATGACCTGGACGGTCTTAAGTTCGAAAAAACGGCTTCCGCTGTAATAAGCGGCTGCAATATTCTGAGCCAGCTGGGTGTGAGGGCCTGCCGCCGGCCCGAAAGGCGTCTCAAGCTTCCGGCCGAAGATCTTTCTTACCGGACTTTTTTCTGCCGTAAACGGTCTGGCCACGCCGAACACCGTGCCTTTTTTATGCTCCTCTAAAATCCACTCCATTAAATTTGAAAAGGGAATGGGTGTCATCCTGTCTCCCATATGATACCTTCCTTTCTCCTGCCCCCGGGCTAAGTTTTACGGCGACGGGTTCTCTACCCGTTAATGCTCTTCCAGAGTTTCTCTGCTCCCTGGCGGATATCTGCCAGTTCTTTCTCCTCATCAATGCCGGTGAGAATCCGGTTTTCCATAAGGATCTTTCCATTGCACATGGTGGTAACCACACTGCGTCCGTTCATGCCGAAAAGAATATGGCTGTTTACATTTCCCCCATCCATAGGCGTCCTGGGGATGTAATCCAGCACGATCACATCGGCTGCTGCGCCTTCTTTCAGTACTCCTAACGGCTTCTTAAAATACCGCCCTGCAATCTCTGCATTTCCCTTAAAAAGCATCTGCGGCACTTCACTCCAGGCCGCATTGGGATCCTTTAAGTGATGTTTGTGCAGTACATTCGCTACCTTCCAGGATTCCAGCATGTCATGGGTGTATCCGTCTGTTCCCAAACCGGTAACAATGCCGTGATGAACAATATCCATGGTAGGAGGGCATCCGCAGGCATTGCCCATGTTGGACTCCGGGTTATGAACCACACAGGTGTCCGTCTCCTTCAGCAGATCCATCTCATGTTCATCAATATAAATGCAGTGGGCCGTAATGGTCTTCGGCCCCAGAATATCCCAGTCATTCAGCCGCTCCACGATCCGTTTTCCGTAATGCTCCTGGCAGTGGAGCAGATCCTCAATGCCTTCCGCCACATGGATGTGATACCCGGCTCCCTCCGGCCTGTGCTCCTGGCACAGCTCCATGGTCTCGTCTGATATGGTAAAGGACGCATGCATACCCATCATGCCGGCGATCATGTCACTGTCATCTTCCATGGCATGGCGGATAAACCGTTCATTCTCCAGCACCGACTGTCTGGCCTTCTCCTTTCCGTCCCGGTCAGAAATCTCATAGCAGAGACAGGTGCGGATCCCCAGGGCCTTTGCCGCCTCCTCAATGGCAGAAAGACTGTCTGGTATGCAGCCGAAACTGGCATGATGATCAAAAACCGTAGTCACGCCGTTTTTAATGCTGTCAATGTAAGTAGCCATGGCGCTTAACCGGATCTGTTCCATGGTAAGGTGGCGGTCAATGTTCCACCACATGCCGTCCAGAATATCCAGGAATCCGTGGGGATCGTAGCCGCGGATGCTTAAGCCTCTGGCCATCGCGCTGTAAATATGCTCGTGGACATTGATAAAGGCCGGCATGATGACACCTCCCCTGGCATCCACGAACCGGGCATCAGGAAATTCCTTCTTTAACGCCTCCGTCTCTCCCACCTTCACGATCACTTCGCCGTCTGCTGCCACGGCCCCGTTTTCATAGAAGGAATTTCCAATTTCCCGGGTTACAAGGCGTCCATTTCCGATAATAATCATGTTTTCACTCCTTTTCATTTTGCTTGAATTTTTTATATAATCTGCACAATTTCCGTTTGAAATACTTTATTTATCTTAATACTATCACCATATATGAGAGATTGCAAGGGTGAAATACAATTTTTTTAAGATAATCTAAAAATTTTTGTATTTCCCTCTTGCATTTCCAGTTTTTTATGTTATGATGGAGTCAGAAGGAACCAGAAAAGCCCCTTTTCCCGGTCTGAAAATGCCGGAGGCAGACTCGCCTATCCTCCACATTCCAGAACGGACAGGGGCAGGATATCGGCACACTTAAGGAGGGAATATCAAGATGAAATATCCGCTGGAACTGCTGATCCAAATCGCCCGGGGCTTCGCAAAACAATTCGGCCCGGACTGTGAAATTCTCATTCACGATCTCACTGCAAAAAATCTGGAACGGTCCATTGTCTATATTGAAAACGGTCACGTCACACACCGCCAGGTGGGCGACGGTCCGTCCAGAGTAGTTCTGGAGGCTGCGGAAGCGCTTCAGAACCATCCGGATACCCTGCAGGATCAGTTAGGATATCTGACCAAAACTTCCGATGGACGCATTTTACGCTCCAGTACCATGTATATCCGGGATGAAAATGGTCGGATCCGCTATCTTCTGTCTGTAAATTATGACATTACCGGCCTGATCGCTTTTGATCATACCATCCGTGCACTTATCGAAACAGAAAATACCGCCCGCACTTCTGCCCCGGAACCCATCGTCACAAATGTAAATGATCTTCTGGACACACTGATCGACCAGTCGGTGCAGCTGGTGGGAAAACCGGCCGTCCTTATGAATAAGGAAGAAAAGATCAAAGCCATTCAGTTTTTAAACGATGCCGGCGCCTTCCTGATTACCAAGTCCGGAGATAAAATCTCAAAATATTTTGGAATCTCAAAGTTTACCCTTTACAGCTATATTGACGTAAACAACCACAGCCGCCACGATGAGGACGGCGAGAAAAAGCACGCGTAACCGGCGTACCGTGCGCGCCAGAAAAGGAGGATTTTCTATTATGAATCAGCCAATGAAATGGGTTGAAAACAACATGCCCAAATCCGATGATGCCCACCTGAAAGTGATGGCTCTGGATGAGGTAAAGAAGGCCCGTGCCTTCCATGAAAGCTTCCCCCAGTACACTAAAACCCCTCTTCGGAAATTAGAGGAGATGTCCCGCTATCTGGGGCTTGATGAGGTGTACATAAAGGACGAATCCTACCGGTTCGGCTTAAACGCCTTTAAAGTGCTTGGCGGCTCTTTTGCCATGGCGCGCTACATTGCCAAAGAAACCGGCCGCGATGTTTCCGAACTTCCCTACCAGGTACTGACCTCCGATGCCCTTCGGGAAGAATTCGGCCAGGCTACCTTTTTTACGGCTACAGATGGAAACCACGGACGGGGCGTAGCCTGGGCTGCCAATAAACTTCGCCAGAAAGCCGTAATCTACATGCCCAAGGGTACCACCGAGACACGACTTGAAAATATCCGCAAAGAAGGCGCGCAGGCCACCATTGAGGAAGTAAATTACGATGAATGCGTCCGCATGGCTGCCGCTGCTGCTGAGAAAACGCCCCGCGGCGTAGTGGTGCAGGATACAGCCTGGGATGGTTATGAAGAGATTCCTTCCTGGATCATGCAGGGCTACGGCACTATGGCTATGGAAGCAGACGAGCAGTTAAAGGACTTCGGCTGTGAACGGCCCACCCATGTATTTATCCAGGCCGGCGTAGGCTCCCTGGCCGGTGCTGTACAGGGCTATTTTGCCAACCGCTACCCGGAGAATCCTCCCACAGTTGTAGTGATTGAAGCCGACGAGGCTGCCTGCCTCTACAAGGGTGCAGCAGCCGGAGACGGAAATCCCCGTATTGTAGACGGCGACATGCCCACCATCATGGCAGGACTTGCCTGCGG
The DNA here is from genome assembly GCA_018715905.1 of Candidatus Caccovicinus merdipullorum. Lineage (GTDB taxonomy): Bacteria > Bacillota > Clostridia > Lachnospirales > Lachnospiraceae > Caccovicinus > Caccovicinus merdipullorum. The sequence continues at coordinate 7,185 of DVKS01000141.1, forward strand.
TGAACCTAACACCATCTCCTGGGATATTCTCCGCAACCACGTAAAGGTATTTATCGCTGCCCCCGACTGGGTAGCTGTAAAAGGCATGCGGATGCTGGCCGCCCCCATTAAGGGCGACGTCCCGGTAACCAGCGGAGAATCCGGCGCCGCTCCCTTCGGCGCTCTGGCCGCCATCATGACCATGGATGAATACAAAGACCTGAAAAATGCCATCGGCCTCAACGAAAATTCCCGCGTACTTCTCTTCTCCACAGAAGGTGATACCGACCCCATCCGTTATAAAAACATCGTCTGGGAAGGAAAAGAACGCTGAATACTAACGCCGCCTACTCGGCGGCAGACTATCAGAGTAAGAAAGGATGAAACGCTATGGATTTTAATCAGATCAGAGAAGCTGCAAAAGGCTACGAAAAAGATATGACCCGTTTTCTTCGTGACATTGTAAAATTCCCGGGAGAAAGCTGCGGTGAGAAGGATCACATCGAACGCATCGCAGAGGAGATGCGGAAACTGGAATTTGACCGTGTGGAGATCGACCCCATGGGAAATGTGCTTGGCTACATGGGAAGCGGCAGGACGCTCATCGGTTTTGACGCGCACATCGATACTGTTGGAATCGGAAACCGTGACAACTGGAACTTTGATCCATACGAAGGCTATGAAAATGACCTGGAGATCGGCGGCCGCGGAACTTCTGATCAGTTAGGCGGCATCGTATCTGCCGTATACGGCGCGCGGATCATGAAGGATCTGGGACTTTTGTCCGACCAGTATACTGTACTGGTAACCGGAACTGTACAGGAAGAAGACTGCGACGGCCTGTGCTGGCAGTACATCATTAATGAAGACAAGGTCCGCCCGGAATTTGTGGTTTCCACCGAGCCCACCGATGGCGGCATCTACCGCGGCCAGCGGGGACGGATGGAGATCCGCGTAGACGTATCCGGCGTTTCCTGCCACGGCTCTGCACCGGAACGCGGTGATAACGCCATCTACAAGATGGCAGACATCCTTCAGGATATCCGTGCTCTTAATGAAAATGACGCCGAAGACGGAACCGAGATCAAGGGCCTGGTAAAGATGCTGGATGAAAAATACAATCCCCAGTGGAAGGAAGCCCGCTTCTTAGGCCGGGGCACCGTAACCACCTCGGAAATCTTCTTTACCTCTCCCAGCCGCTGCGCCGTTGCAGACTCCTGCTCCGTCTCCCTTGACCGCCGGATGACTGCCGGAGAGACCTGGGAAAGCTGCCTGGATGAGATCCGCGCCCTTCCCAGCGTAAAGAAATACGGTTCGGATGTAAAAGTTTCCATGTATGAATATGCCCGTCCTTCCTACACAGGACTGACCTATCCCATCGAGTGCTACTTCCCCACCTGGGTGATCCCGGAGGATCATAAGGTAACCAAGGCACTGGAAGAAGCCCACAAGGGACTTTTCGGTGATGTGCGCTGCGGAAATGAAGAGACCATGGCAGTCCGCAAAGACCGCCCCTTAACCGATAAGTGGACCTTCTCCACCAACGGCGTTTCCATCATGGGCCGCAATGGAATCCCCTGCATCGGCTTTGGCCCCGGCGCAGAAGCCCAGGCCCACGCTCCCAACGAAAAGACCTGGAAAGACGATCTGGTAAGATGCGCCGCCGTTTACGCCGCACTTCCCAGCATTTACTGCAGCAATACTGCTGCCGAATAAGCAGTCTCACAGTACGCAGATACCGGCGCATTCTGCCGGACCATATTTCATTATAAAAGGAGAATAAATCATATGAAAACCCTTCAGGATTATATCGATAAACTGAACGCATTAAATTTCAAGGACATGTACAACGGTGATTTCTTCCTTACCTGGGAAAAGACCGATGAAGAACTGGAAGCCGTTTTCACGGTAGCCGATGCCCTTCGCTTCATGCGTGAAAACAACATTTCCACCAAGGTATTTGAGAGCGGTCTTGGAATTTCCTTATTCCGCGACAATTCCACCCGTACCCGCTTCTCCTTCGCCTCCGCCTGCAATCTTTTAGGCCTGGAAGTACAGGACCTGGACGAGGGCAAGTCCCAGATCGCCCACGGCGAGACGGTACGTGAGACGGCCAACATGATTTCTTTCATGGCTGACGTAATCGGAATCCGCGATGACATGTACATCGGAAAAGGAAATAAATACATGCACGATGTGGTAGATGCTGTAACAGAGGGAAATAAAGCCGGCATCCTGGAACAGAAACCCACTCTGGTAAACTTGCAGTGCGACATTGACCATCCCACCCAGTGTATGGCCGACATGCTCCACATCATCCATGAATTCGGCGGCGTAGAGAACTTAAAGGGCAAGAAGCTGGCCATGACCTGGGCCTACTCTCCCTCTTACGGCAAGCCTCTGTCCGTTCCCCAGGGCGTCATCGGCCTGATGACCCGCTTTGGCATGGATGTGGTTTTAGCCCACCCCGAAGGCTATGAAGTAATGCCTGAAGTAGAAGAAGTGGCAAAGAAAAATGCTGCCGCTTCCGGCGGTTCCTACCGCAGAGTAAACTCCATGGAAGAAGCCTTTAAGGATGCCGATATCGTTTACCCCAAGAGCTGGGCTCCCTTTGCCGCCATGGAAAAGAGAACCGATCTTTACGGAAACGGCGATTTCGATGGCATCAAGGCTCTGGAGAAGGAGCTTCTGGCACAGAACGCGCAGCATAAAGACTGGGCCTGCACAGAAGAGCTGATGAAGACCACCAAGGACGGAAAGGCCCTTTATCTCCACTGCCTGCCGGCCGATATCACCGGAGTAAGCTGCGAAACCGGTGAGGTAGATGCTTCCGTCTTCGACCGCTACCGCGATCCCCTTTATAAGGAAGCCAGCTACAAGCCCTATATCATCGCTGCCATGATCTTCCTGGCAAAATTCCAGAATCCCCAGGAGATCTTAAAGAAACTGGAAGAGCGGAATACCCCCCGCATCCTGAAATAAATCCGGAATACCAACGCCTTGACAGCCGGCCAGACAGACAAGCCTGTCCTTCTGGCCGGCTGTCTGCATCATGAATTGGGGAGACAAATATGGAGAAGAAAAAAAGAATCGTCATTGCCCTGGGCGGCAATGCATTGGGGAATACGCTGCCGGAGCAGATGGCAGCCGTTAAAATTACAGCAAAAGCAATCGTAGACCTGATCGAAGAGGGATGCCAGGTGGTGATCTCCCACGGAAACGGCCCGCAGGTAGGCATGATCAACAATGCCATGGCTGCCCTAAGCCGGGAAGATGCCAAACAGCCCAATACCCCCCTTTCCGTCTGTGTGGCCATGAGCCAGGCTTACATTGGCTATGACCTGCAGAATGCCCTCCGTGAGGAACTTTACAACCGGAACATTTATGATATCCCGGTGGCTACCATGATCACACAGATCCGTGTGGATCCGGAAGATCCTGCTTTTTTAAATCCCTCCAAACCCATTGGACATTTTATGACAGAAGAGCAGGCCAGAAACGCAGAAAAGAAATATGACTACATCATGCGCGAAGATTCCGGAAGAGGCTGGCGACGGGTAGTCGCCTCTCCCAAGCCCGCTGAGATCATTGAAATCGGCGCCATCCGCTCTCTTGTGGACTCGGGACAGCTGGTTATCGCCTGCGGCGGAGGGGGCATACCTGTAATCCGTCAGGGCAACCACTTAAAAGGCGCCAGCGCCGTCATTGACAAAGATTTTGCCAGCTGTCTTCTTGCAGAAGAGCTGGATGCCGACTATCTTATCATCCTGACCGCAGTGGAAAAAGCAGCCATTCATTTCGGCACACCGGAAGTGGAATGGCTGGACGATCTCACCACCAGCCAGGCCCGGAAATATATCGAGGAAGGACAATTTGCCCCCGGCTCCATGCTGCCGAAGGTGCAGGCTGCCGTACGGTTTGCCGACTCCAAAGAGGGCCGGACCGCTCTGATAACCCTGTTGGAAAAGGCCAAAGATGGAATCCTGGGAAAAACCGGCACACGGATCCATCAGTAGAAAGCGAGGGAATGTTATGGAGAAGAAACATACCAATGCATCCGTTTTTGAACTGGACGGCATTCCAAAATTCAGCCAGGCCCTTCCCTTAGCCCTGCAGCACGTTGTGGCCATGATCGTGGGCTGCGTTACTCCGGCTATTATCGTTTCCGGCGCAGCAGGCATCAGCGGCGCGGACCGGGTTATCCTGATTCAGGCCTCTCTGGTATTTTCCGCCCTTGCTACATTTCTGCAGCTGTTTCCCATCGGTCCCAGAAACAAGCTCCATTTAGGCGCAGGCCTTCCCGTTATCCTGGGCGTATCCTTCGCCTATGTACCCAGCATGCAGGCCATCGCAGAAGGATACGGAATCGGAACCATTCTTGGCGCACAGATCGTAGGCGGCGTGGTGGCCATCCTGGTGGGACTTACCATTCGGAAAATCCGTAAATTCTTCCCGCCTCTGATCGCAGGTACTGTGGTATTTACCATCGGTCTTTCCCTCTATCCCACCGCCATTAATTATATGGCCGGCGGAACAGGAAGCGCCGACTACGGTTCCTGGCAGAACTGGGCCATTGCACTTTTTACCCTGGCAGTGGTTACTTTCTTAAACCACTTTACCACCGGTTTTCTGAAACTGGCATCCATTCTGGTGGGGATGGCGGCAGGTTATGTGGTGGCATTTTTCTGCGGCATGGTAGATTTCAGCAGCATCGGAGAAGCCGGATTAATCCAGCTTCCTCAGCTGTTCCACTTCCCTCTGCATTTTGAAATCTCATCCTGCGTAGCCATCGGCCTGCTCTTTGCCATCAACTCTGTGCAGGCCATCGGTGATTTCTCCGCCACTACCAGCGGCGGTCTGAACCGGGAGCCAAAGACAGACGAACTTCAGGGAGCCATCTTAGGTTACGGCATCAGCAATATTATCGGTGCCTGTTTCGGATGTCTTCCCACCGCTACTTACAGTCAGAATGTAGGTATCGTCTCCACCACAAAAGTGGTAAATCGCTGTACTCTTGGCCTTGCTGCTCTGATCATCCTGATCGCCGGTCTTCTGCCCAAGTTTTCAGCGCTTTTGACCACCATTCCCTACTGTGTCCTGGGCGGCGCCACAGTCTCTGTCTTCGCCTCCATCGCCATGACCGGAATCAAGCTGGTAATGACCGAGGAGATGAACTACCGGAACACCTCCATCGTAGGACTGGCAGCTGCCCTGGGCATGGGCGTATCCCAGGCTTCCGCATCCCTGGCTCTTTTCCCGGACTGGGTAACCACCATATTCGGCAAATCTCCGGTGGTCATCGCTACACTGGTTGCGATCTTTTTAAACGTTACCCTTCCCCATGAGAAAGACCGAATGCCAAAACCGGAGCCCAATGATATTTATTAAGATTGAATTTTTAATGCCGGAAATTTCCGGCAAAAAACGCCCGGCAGAGGTTTCCTATCTCTGCTGGGCGTTTTCTTTTCTGAATCTGTTTCTTTTTCATATCTGTTATCTGCACCGCAGTTTTGTCATACTGCAAATTCTACTGTATCGCATAATCCACACTGATGCTGGCTTCAACCTCAATCTCTCCCGGCATCACCACAGCCGGTGCGGCAGCTGCATCCGATTCTGCTGCCATCACATTGCCGGCCACATATCTTGCCGTCTGATTATTGCTGTATTCTGTGATATGCACAGCCTGTCCCAGGGTACATCCGCTGGCATCTGCCAGGGCCTGGGCCTTTTCCTGTGCCTGAGCCACAGCAAGCTTTAATGCTTCCTGATAACTTTCATCATATGTACTGGAAAGATAAGATACCGACTGAATCTGATTCGCTCCGGCCTCCACAGACTGGGTCAGCACATTTCCCACAAGATCCAGGGACACATCAGAAGCTGTCACCTGAGTCACTGCTTCGTAGCCGGTAATCTGTCCGTTGTTCTGCCAGTCATAACGGGGACTCAGATCATATCCGGATGTCTGGATTGAAGTCTCCCCAAGCCCCAGTTCTTTCAATTTCTCTACCAGCTGGTTTACCTTTTCCTGATTTTCCTGCTGACAAACCGCAGCGTCCGCATTCTGGGACGTAACGCCAAATACGATCTCCGCCATATCCGGCACAACTTTCACCGTCTCCCGGCTGGTAACTGTAATTACCTGGGTATCCACATTCTCTACCTGGACTCTGGCTGCCTGCTGAATCCCATCGCTCTGGCTGCTTCCGGAGGTCTGGACAGCGCCGGCCGACCTGCAGGAAGTAAGGAGAAGCGCGCACAGCGCGCCAAAAGTAACAATCTTTTTCATCATACAGATTCCTCCCGATTCATATTAACTGCTCTTAGTATAGCTGAATCAGGGTAAAAAAGTATTTCTTTTCTCTTACATTTTACTATCAATTTCCAAAATTTAAGTTTTCCAATATTTACGAAATTCTGGAAATTCCTGCAGATATTCTTCCACTTCTTCATCCGTAAGCCCTTCTGTGATCCGCCGAAAAAAGGCTTCATCACTTTCTGTTACAAACTCCAGTATTTTCCACATTGCATCCTTTCCGATCTCGTCATTCCACGAAATTTCTGCATCAGCGGATTCTTTTCCCTGCTTATCCAATTTCTGTCGCCCCCTTTTTTTCTGCTTTGCTATTATAGTCTAACTACTGACTATAGTCAATGACAAGACTATTCTTTACAATAACAATAATTACAATTTTGAAACAGTTCCCAGTTAACCTGCAGTCCGTCATAAAGAAAAGAGACTATTTATGATCCAGTATGATCCTTTTTGGAAGACATTAAAGCAATCCAGCGAAACCACCTACACTCTGATTACCAAACATAATATTTCAAGTGCTACCATCGATCGCCTGCGCAAAAATCAGCCGATCACCACGACTACCATGAATGATCTCTGCCGAATCTTAAACTGCGACGTAAAAGATATAGCTGTTTACGTATCCTCAGATCAGGACCAATGTCTATGATTCCTTCCATTTCCTGATCTGCTCCAGCTTTTTCTTTATCTTTTCTTCACATCCCTCCTCTGTGGGGCGGTAATACTGCCTGTCCTTCAGATTATCCGGAAGACACTGCATTCGTGCCATCTTTTCGGGACAGTCATGGGCATACCGATACCCCTTTCCATAATCAAGTTCTTCCATAAGCTTCGTAGGCGCGTTCCGTATCACAAGCGGTACCGGCTCCGCCAACGTATTCTGCGCATCCGCTTTACAGGCTTCGTATGCCGCATATGCGGAATTGGATTTTGCCGCCATGGATAAATAAAGAACGGTCTGAGAGAGATTAACGTTACATTCCGGCATCCCGATAAAATGGCATGCCTGATAAGCGGCTACCGCCAGAGGCAGCGCCTGGGGATCTGCCAGTCCTACATCTTCACTGGCAAAGCGGATTAAGCGCCGCGCCACATAAAGAGGATCCTCTCCTGCCTCCAACATCCGCGCCAGCCAGTAAACCGCCGCGTCCGGATCGCTGTTGCGCATGGACTTGTGCAAAGCGGAAATCAGATTATAGTGCTCCTCTCCCTTCTTATCATATAAAAGAGATTTTCGGCTGATGCACTGGGCCAGCACCTCCTCTGTTACCAGCGTGTGGCCGTCTCCCTGAATCTGTCCGTTTAAAACCGCCATCTCCAGTGTATTCAAAGCCGACCGCCCGTCCCCATTTGCAAATTCCGCAATCTTCTCCAGAAGATCATCTGAAATTTCCACCTGAAGATATCCGAATCCTTTGGGACTTTCCAGGGCTCTTTTAAGAAGGCTTACCAGATCTTCCTTTGAAAGAGCCTGAAGCAGAAAAACCTTACATCGGGATAAAAGAGCGGAATTAATCTCAAAAGAAGGATTTTCCGTGGTGGCGCCAATCAGGGTAATGCTGCCCTTTTCCACAAAAGGAAGAAAGGCATCCTGCTGTGCTTTGTTAAAACGATGAATCTCATCTACAAAAAGAACGGTTTTCCTCCCCATTCTGCGGCCTTCTTCCGCCCGGGCCATTACCTCTTTAATCTCCCGGATCCCGCTGGTCACGGCACTGAAATTAATAAATTCCGCATGGGTCGTCCTGGCAATGATGCTGGCCAGCGTAGTTTTTCCCACGCCTGGAGGCCCCCAGAAGATCATGGAAGGAATCTGATCCCGGTCAATAAGCCGCCGCAGAACAGCGCCCTCTCCTACCAGCTGCTTCTGTCCGGCAAATTCATCCAGGGTCTCCGGCCTCAGCCGGCTGGCCAGTGGAGCCGTATGTTCCCGCTCTTCCATCACATCAAACATTGATATCTGTTCCATTCTCCCGCCTCATTTCTCTGCTTTCCATCTTCTGCGGCACACGCATCTATCAGATCTGCCGGATGATCTCTTTTCTCCTGGCTTCGTACTCCTCATCGGTGATCAGTCCTTCTTCCCTAAGACGTTTCAGCCGCCGCAGCCGCACTTCCGGGTCCTGGGAATTCTGCCGGGTATCTGTATCTTCCCCATCATCCCGCCAGGTATTACGATCCGCATCTGGTTCCTGTCCGTCATCAATATATATTTCATGAGAAGTAATTCCCTTAT
>DVKS01000142.1 GCA_018715905.1 Candidatus Caccovicinus merdipullorum
TAATGCTTGCAAGGCAGGCATGATATCAGCGCCGGTTCGGGTCGAGCAAAGCGAGACAAACACCCTGTCAAACCGTGCGCATCCCCCGGAGGGATGCCGTGGCTTCGGAGAAGTCTATAATGGAGAAAGAACAGGAGGATGCTTAAAATGCCCCAGCATATACAGGTAGTGGACTATGATCCCGCATGGCCGGAGAAATTTAAGAAAGAGGCGGAGAGGATCCGCTGGATCCTGGGAGACTGCTGCTGTGAGATTTATCATATCGGCAGCACATCTGTGCCGGGACTGGCAGCAAAGCCGATTATTGACATTATGCCTGTGGTGACGGATCTTGGGAAAGCAGATGTCCTTGCATCGCAGTTCGAAGCTTCTGGGTATGAATACCTTGGGGAATTTGGGATACCTGGGCGGCGGTATCTGCGCAAAGGCGGCGATGAGAGGACCCACCAGATCCATATTTTTGAGGCAGAAAATGAGCGGGAGATCCGGCGTCATCTGGCTGTGCGGAATTATCTGCGGACACATCCTGATGATGCCGAGGATTATGGGCGGCTGAAAAAGGAGCTGGCCGGACGGTACCCGTGGGATATTGACGGGTATTGTGACGGGAAAGACGCGTTTGTGAAGGAACTGGAGAAGAAGGCTCTTTTCTGGATGCAGAAGAACATGGGAACAAGCGGCGGATATGAACCGTAAAATTTACAAAAACGGCCGCCGTCCCTCTCCAATTCCCAGCTTTTTACCTTTCATGAGATATTCCCGTGCATGTTTCTGAAGGGAAGTTTTGGCAGGGTAATCGGCGGGATTATCAGAAAGAAATCCGAAGATCCGTTCCTCTGCCTGGCGGGAGGAGAGAACGGTTTCTGTGATCTGGAACAGCTTCTGAAACTGCAGGATATTGCTGTTTTCCGGCAGCAGTGAGGCAAGGTCAGGAAAGAGCAGCCAGGATTCGCAGGTAAAGAAGGTCCAGCTGCTCCGGGCTTGACTGTCTGAAGAAATGCGGCTGGAGAAAAAGTCTTTTGCCTGGCGGAAGGAGTCCATGACTTCCTCTTTTTTTAAGGGGCCATCTTCCGGAATATGGACTTTCAGCACCGGGACGCCTTCTGAAAGGAGGGACGGCTCAAACTGGAGACGGCCCAGGCGAAGGACTTCCATGCGCATTCCCTTTGCGGCCCACCGGGCCTGGGAGATGCCGTAAGATCCGTGGCGCTGATAGAATGCTCTGGCCCAGATGGTGATGTCTTTCAGGGTAGCAAAAAAGATGTCCTGGGATATTCCGGCTTCCCGAAAGCGTGAGAAACATTCCGGACCCATGGTGGTGTAAAAGCGCAGAAACCACTGGGGCGCATTCTGCTTTTTTTCCGTCTCCTCCCAGAATGCAGGGATATCCTGCCAGAAGAGTCTGTTCATCCGGACAAATTCTTCTTTGGGCAAAAGGATTTGTACTGCAGCTGCCTGGGCGTCTTTTGGCAGCTGGATTCCATCCATAAATTCTTTGATTGTCACAGGATCATTCTCCTTTCTTGCATTTACTTTGCTCGTCTGCCGCCGATTAGGCGGCGTTAATTCAGGGATGCCAAATGCGCCGCCAAGCTTTTGCGGGATGGCTGGTGCGTCGGCCGCCGGCGCATGATGGTTTACTTTGCTCGTCTGCCGCCGATTAGGCGGCGTTAATTCAGGGATGCCAAATGCGCCGCCAGATTTTTGCAGGATGGCTGGTGCGTCGGCTGCCGGCGCATGGGGGTTCCTGGGAAACGATGGATGTTTTCAAACATTAAAGTGACCGGATTGTCATGGCATCCCATTTTTCTTCCATATCTTTTATCAGCGCCAGCTGGACACGGGTCCGGTCCAGGTTATGGTCCGGGCGCTGAATTTTGAAATACACATCCCCCTCCAGATAGTCGGTAAGGAAGCGGATTCCGCATTCCAGTGTCATCAGCTTTGCCCCCATGGGAAGCATGTACAGTTCTTCGTCAGTGAGAATTGTGCCGGCCTTTTCCAGAAAACCCTGGGAAAAAGCACGGTAAAGGGGAAGGGAGAGACTGGCTTTTGATAAATCCGTCTCATCTTCCAGAGCGGTATTGGCTCCGAAGCGTATGGCATCTCCGAAATCGTAGATGGAGAGGCCCGGCATGATGGTGTCCAGATCGATGACACACAGGGATTTTCGGGAAGCGGCATCAAAAAGCACATTGTTCAGCTTGGTATCATTGTGGGTTACCCGCAGGGGGAGCCGGCCGTCGGCAGAAAGTCTTGCAGCAGAATCCAGCTGCCTGGCCCGGGCCTCGAGAAAGGCCAGCTCCGGCTCTGCTTTTCGGACCCGGTGCAGAGGGTCTTTTTTTACGGCATCAAGAAGTCTCTGGTAACGGAGCGGCGTATTATGAAAATCCGGAATCGACTGGGAAAGCGTGGAGGCGGGGAAATCATTCAGCATCTGCTGGAAAGCGCCGAAGGCTCTGCCGCTTTCTCTGAAATCTTCCGGGCTGTTTGCCTGCTCCAGGCAAAGGGTATTTTCAATAAAAAGGTAACACCGCCAGAAGCTGTCTCCAGGATCCTGATATAAGATCCGGCCGGAGTCTGCGGGGATCAGGGTGAGGGTTTCTCTCTCCGGATCGCCGCCATTTTCCCGGATCTTTCGGCGCAGAAAGGCCGTTACCAGGCGGATATTCTCCATCAGTCCTTCCGGATCTTTAAAAACATGGTGATTGATCCGCTGGAGTATGTAAGAATGTATCTTTTCATTTTCTTTTGTTTGGAAAAGATAAGTATCATTAATGTGGCCGTTGCCGTAAGGAGTCATAGAGTAAAAGCTCCCCCTGACCTGAAAGCGGCGTGCGGCTTCCATTGCCGCTGAAATTTTTTCGCTGGACTTTTTTGCAGCGTTTTTATCTTTTATATCCTTCTTTTTCATATCCTGTTCCATGGTATTTTCTGCTCCTTCCCGGCGTTTATAGTTTTATGATACCTTTTTTTTGACGGAATAACAGGGAATATCGTATAATTATCAGCAGAAATGAATGGTTTTGGGAAATACACAACAGAAGCAAAGCCGTTTGTACCGTGTTTATGACAAAGGGGAGAAAAGAATGAGGGAAGAATGTGCTGAGAAGAAAAAGCCGACGATTCAGGAGATTATCAGGGAACTTCATGCGGTATCCGGATTTCGGATTGCTCTTTATAATGCGGAGGATGGAACGGAAGTATGCGCCTGCCCCAAGGCGATTTCCTCCCTCTGTGCCAGGATCCAGGAGAATCCGGAAGGTCTGCGCCGTTGTCTGGAGAATGACCGGAAGGCGTTTCGCAAGGTGAAAGAGACAGGGGAAGTTTATCTCTATCGGTGTCATGCGGGGCTTTATGAGGCGGCGGCCCCTTTGTATGACGGGGATGTGCTGACCGGCTATCTGATGATGGGGCAGACTGTGGATTCCATGACTGTGACCAGGGAGGATGTACTGCGGAGGGCGGAGCGGTACGTGGACATCGGTTCCGTAACGGAAGAAGATGATTATGAGCTGCGCCGGATTGTGGCAGAGATTCCGGACCGGAGAAAAGATCAGATTCTCTCATGCGTCCGCCTTATGGAAATCTGTGCCGGATACATTACCTTAAGCCGCCGGTTTCAGGCATCAGGCCGGCAGCCGGCTCAGGAGGCAAAGCATTACATGGATATGCATTTTGGGGAGACTATCACATTAGAGAGTTTGTGCAGGCAGTTCCATGTAAGCCGTGCCACACTGGCCGGCAGTTTCCGGAAGACATATGGGATTTCTATCCACCAGTATCTGATGGAGAAGCGTCTCAGGGAGGGGAAACGGCTGTTGGAGGATTACTCCATGTCTGTAAGCCAGGCGGCTGAGCTGGCAGGATTCCGGGATGCCAATTATTTTACAAAAGCATTCCGGAGACGGTATAAAATGACGCCGTCAGAATACCGGAAGGGGACCCGAGATACCAAAGTTTTCCACCAGGATTTTGGCCACATTCGGGGATAAGAAGGCAGGAAGGGTGGGGCCAAGGTGGATATTTTTCACTCCCAGGGAGAGAAGGGCCAGAAGGACAATGACCGCTTTCTGCTCGTACCAGGCGATATTGTAAAGGATGGGAAGGTCATTAATGTCCTCCAGGCCGAAAACTTCCTTCAGTTTCAGGGCAATTACAGCCAGAGAGTAGGAGTCATTGCACTGACCGGCGTCCAGTATGCGGGGGATCCCGTTAATTTGTCCCAGATCCAGCTTGTTATATTTGTACTTTGCACAGCCGGCGGTGAGAATTACGGTATCAGAAGGCAGGGCCTTTGCAAAATCCGTGTAGTAGGAGCGGGAGGCAGAACGGCCGTCACAGCCGGCCATGACTACGAATTTTTTGATGGCTCCGGATTTTACCGCATCGACGATGGAATCTGCCAGAGCCAGTACCTGGGCATGGGCAAAGCCGCCGAGAATCTCACCATGTTCCAGCTCTTTGGGAGGGGCACAGCGAAGGGCGTGTTCGATGATGGGGGT
>DVKS01000143.1 GCA_018715905.1 Candidatus Caccovicinus merdipullorum
CGTTTACGATCTTAACTGCCTTGGGCGCCTTCTCAGGCTCGCCTGCCTCGTTCCAGGTCATACCGGTGCCGGTCAGTCCATCAATAGTGATCTGGGTCATAGCCGGTACAATGGCGTCACAGATATCGGAAGCGCTCATGTCCGGAGTGATTCCTGCCTTCTCAGCAGCAGCCTTGATGGCATATACTGCGTCATAAGAATCAGCAGCGAACTGATTCGGCGTCTCACCGTATGCCTCGGTATAAGCCGCGGTAAAGTCCTGTGCATCCTCAGCATCTGCAGAGAAAGGAGTCAAAAGCATCAGACCCTCTGCCAGAGAGACATCAAAGTTCTCTACTGTTAAGATACCGTCCATGCCGTCGCACCCAAAGAAGATGGGGCTGAAATCCTTATCAGCAGCCTGCTTTAAGATAATGGAAGCCTCCTGATAATAAATCGGAAGGAATACCAGCTCTGCGCCGGCCTCCTTTGCCTTGTCAAGCTGTACGGAGAAATCGGTCTTGCTGTCAGCGGTGAAAGCCTCGCTGGCTACAATCTCAATTCCCTGGTTAGCCGCTTCCGCCACGAAATTCTCACGGATACCGTCGGAATATACGCTGGAGCTGTCATAGATAATGGCTACCTTGGTGGCAAGCTGATGCTCGCCGATATACTGTGCAGATGCAGTTCCCTGATCCGGATCGGAGAAGCATACACGGAATACGTTGGGATTCTCCACACACTCTACAGCAGAACCGGAGGGAGTGATCTGGAACATGTTGTCATTATAGGTCTCAGCAGCTACAGCGATACAGGAACCGGAAGTGGTGGTTCCTACCAGCATCTGCATACCCCAGTCCTTTAAGGTATTGTATGCGTTGATGCTCTTCTCCGGATCTGCCTCATCATCCTGTGCCTGAAGTTCAATAGAAGCGCCGTTGATTCCGCCTGCTTCGTTGATCTCCTTTGCAGCCAGCTCTGCGCCATGCTGTACAGCCAGACCGTATGCAGCATTGTCACCGGTCAGAGGACCGATCACGCCGATCTTAAAGGAACCGCCTTCTGCGGATGCGGAATCACCGCCCTCTGCAGCTGCGGTATTCTCTGCAGCATCTGCTGCGGCCGTAGTGGTATCAGAACTGCTGCTTCCGCAGGCAGCCAGGGAAGCCGTCATTACGGCTGCCAGGCCAAGACTTACTACTCTTTTCATAATTATTCCTCCTCTTTTTCGCATTTAAGCTCCCAGCTCTGCCGGTTTATCACTGCAGTGCAAAATATCATTGGACTTAAAGCTTTCATAATTATAATTTTTCCTGTAAGAAATGTCAACTGTTTTCTGTGCCTTGCAGAAAGACATTTGTGTTTTTACCAGAACACATCCTGAATCTCCACCCGCTTGTCCCGCAGCATCAGATCATTTACCGCTTCCTTGGGAGATTTGTTTTCAAAGAGGACCTGATTTACCTGTTCGATAATCGGAAGAGACTGATGATACTTTTTTCCGAGAGCAAGTGCCGCTCTGGCCGAGTAAACACCTTCCACCACCATATGAACTTCGTTCATAGCTTCTTCCATGGATTTCCCCTGTCCGATGAGGATTCCGGCTCTGCGGTTGCGGCTGTGCATACTGGCACAGGTTACAATCAGATCTCCAATGCCGGTAAGTCCGCAGAACGTCTGAAATGCGCCGCCCATAGCCGTTCCCAGACGGGCAATCTCTGCGATGCCTCTGGTAATCAGGGCTGCCTTCGTGTTGTCTCCATAGCCTAAGCCGTCTGCAATGCCGGCTGCCAGGGCAATCACATTCTTCAGCGACGCTCCCAGCTCTATGCCCAGAATATCCGGACTGGTATAGACCCGGAAAACCTGATTCATGAATATGTCCTGAACGAATTCCGCCGTTTTTCTGCTGTGAGCGCCGGATACGCAGGTGGTAGGAAGACCGCGGCTTACTTCCTCTGCATGACTGGGGCCGGAAAGGACCGCCACATCTGCCATGGGAAGTTCATCTTCGATAACCTGTGACAGAGTCATAAGGGTATCCTCCTCAATTCCCTTTGCCACATTGACCACAATCTGGCCGTCCCTGCACCAGGGCTTCATTTTCGCTGCAGTCTGCCGCACAAAGACAGAAGGAACCGCCATTACTAAAAGATCCTTATCCTTCATAGCCTGTTCCAGATTCTCTGTGATTTCAATGGTTTCCGCAATCGCAATCCCCGGAAGATTTGGATGTCTGCGGCTTTCCGAAAGGGACAGCGCTTCTTCATGAATCGCTGACCAGATCACCACCGGATATCCTTTATCTGCCAGCAGGACTGCCAGGGCCGTACCCCAGGTGCCGGACCCGATCACGCCGATCGATGCCATTTTTCATTCCTTCTTTCCCCATAATTTATTTTCGGTGCCCTCCATAAGGCGCCTGATGTTGGCCCGGTGACGCCATACAGCCATGGCAGAAACCAGGGCACAGAGAACCCAGAATTCTTTCATATGTGCCGGATCCAGACCGTAATATCCTTTCCAGGACAGGAACACATTTACCGCAAAAAAGGCGATGGCCACCAAAATGGAACCTACCGATACGTAACGGGTAAGAATCACAGAAGCCAGGAACAATACTGCACAGATCAGCGTCAGCCGCCAGTCTAAGCTGGCGATCACGCCTGCAGTAGCCGCAATCCCTTTTCCACCCTTAAACTGCATATAAAACGGGAAATTATGCCCCAGGATCACGCCAAAACCCAGATACAGCATCAGAAGATACAGCTGGCCGTCATAAGCAGGATTCCCCCCCAGCACAAAGCGGAGAACGGTACAGGGAATCAGGGCTTTAAAGGCATCACCGATAAATACGATCAGCCCGGCTTTCTTTCCCATGACCCGCAGCGCATTGGTAGTCCCGGAATTTCCGCTTCCGTACTTGCGGATATCCATTCCGTGAAGCTCCCCGTAGATAAAACCAGTCTGCAGAAGCCCGCACAGATAGCCGATAGCCAGACATAGGATTCGTTCCATATTATTTCTCCTTTTCCTTCCTCTCGCGAATAATAAATTTCAGCGAGGTGCCGCGGAATCCAAAGGCATTTCGAATCTGATTTTCAATGTAGCGTGTATATGAGAAATGCATCAGCTCCCGATCGTTGACAAAGACCACAAAAGTCGGAGGTTTTACTGCCACCTGAGTAATATAGTAAAGTTTTAACCGCTTTCCCTTATCAGACGGCGGTTGCTGCATAGCCACCGCTTCCGTCATGATTTCATTCAGTACTCCCGTGGAAACACGCAGTGTCTGATTCTGGCGCACCATGTCAATCAGATCAAAAAGCTTGTTCAGCCGCTGGCCGGTCTCTGCCGAAATGAAAATGTACTCTGCATAGGGCATAAAGGAAAGCAGTTCTTTTAACTTTCTGGTATATTCGTAGATGGTCTTATCATTCTTCTCTACTGCGTCCCATTTATTTACCGCCACGATGATGCCCTTTCCTCTCTCATGGGCAATCCCGGCGATCTTGGCATCCTGTTCCGTAACACCTTCAGTGGCATCAATAACCACAATAACCACATCGGCCCGATCCACCGCCGTTACTGTGCGGATGATGCTGTAGCGCTCCAGTTCTTCTTTTATCTTGTTTTTCCGGCGCAGGCCTGCCGTATCAATAAATACGTATTCCGTACCGTTATGAACAATCTGCGTATCCACCGCATCCCGAGTGGTTCCTGCAATATTGGAAACAATCACCCGGTTCTCTCCCAGAAGCTTATTAATAATAGAAGATTTGCCTACATTGGGCTTCCCCACGATAGCGATCCTGGGCCTCTCATCTTCCTCCTCCAACACATCCGGTGCGGGGAAATGCTTCACCACCTCATCCAAAAGATCTCCGATTCCCAGACGGGAAGCTGCAGACACCGCAATAGGGTCTCCGATTCCCAGATTATAGAATTCGTATACATCATTTCCAAATTTCTGAATACTGTCTACTTTATTAACAGCCAGAACCACCGGCTTTCTGGACTTGCGCAGCATGTCCGCCACCTTGGTATCGGCATCCACCATGCCCTGACGCACATCTACGATAAAAACAATCACATCTGCCGTCTGAATAGCGATCTCCGCCTGCTCCCGCATCTGGGAAAGAATAATATCCCGGCTGTCCGGCTCGATTCCGCCTGTATCAATCAGGGTAAATTTCCGGTCCAGCCATGTACAGTCCGCATAGATCCGGTCTCTGGTAACTCCCGGCGTATCCTTTACAATGGAAATCTGCTGTCCGGCTAATACGTTAAACAGCGTCGATTTTCCCACATTTGGCCGGCCGACTATGGCTACTACTGGTTTGCTCATTTATCTTCCTCCATCATATTTTCGTCCGTTTGATTTTACATAATCACCTGGATTTTGTAAAGCACTCTTTTTAATCATATCAACATTCATTGTTTTTGTAAAGGAAATTGCAGGAAAGCTATTGACGGCAAATGATGGAAAATGATATAAAGGAAGCGTAAGAAGCCGCCTGTCCGGCGGCAGGATTTTCTATAGAGAAAGAACGGAGGAACCGCCGCATGGCAAATAATTACGTTTTTAATGATTCTCTTCCGGTAGCACCCTTAAAGATCGCTGCTCTGGAAAGCATCAAACCTTTTGCACAGAAAGTAAATGACCACATTGTCCGTTTCCGCCGAAATGACACAGAAGAGCTGATCCGCCGGAAAGCTGATCTTCATTATCGCGGATACGATGTGGACTCCTATCTGTTAGACTGTACCTGCTCCCGTTTCGGAAGCGGCGAAGCAAAGGCCGTGATCAATGAATCGGTGCGAGGGGCCGATATTTTCATTATGGTGGATGTAACCAACTACAGTATGACCTACAAAGTCAGTGGAAATATCAACCACATGTCCCCCGATGACCATTACCAGGATTTAAAGCGTATCATCGGAGCCACTGCTGCCACTGCTCACCGGGTAAACGTAATTATGCCCTTCCTTTATGAAGGCCGCCAGCATAAGCGGACCAAGCGTGAGTCCCTGGACTGCGCCATGGCTCTGCAGGAATTGGTTGCCATGGGAGTCAGCAACATCATCACTTTCGATGCCCATGACCCCAGAGTGCAGAACGCCATCCCCTTAAACGGCTTTGACAATTTCATGCCTACATATCAGTTTGTCAAAGCACTGTTCAAACATGACCAGAGCCTGATCATCGACAAGGACCACCTGATGATCATCAGCCCTGATGAAGGCGCCATGAGCCGCGCCGTATACCTGGCAAACAACATGGGCGTAGACATGGGCATGTTCTATAAACGCCGGGATTACTCCCGTGTGGTAAATGGCCGCAATCCTATTGTTGCCCATGAATTTCTGGGTTCTTCCGTAGAGGGAAAGACCGTCCTCATTATCGACGATATGATCTCTTCCGGCGAGAGCATGCTGGATACAGCCCGGGAATTAAAGGAGCGAAAAGCAGACAAAGTAATCGTATGCTGCACCTTCGGCCTGTTCACCAACGGACTGGAAAAGTTCGACCAGTTCTACGAAAAAGGATATATTGACTACGTTATCACCACCAATTTAAATTACCGTCCCCAGGAGCTTTTTAACCGCCCCTGGTACATCGAAGCAGACATGAGCAAGTATCTGGCCGCCATCATCAATTCCTTCAACCATGACGTATCCATCGGCCGGACCTTGTCGCCCACAGAAAAGATCCAGAAGCTGATCCGCAAGCGCAATGCAGACGGATACGATTATTACCAGACAATCCAGTAGAATCCTTACAGCAAAGAGGCTGGCAGGCGGCTGCGGAATATCCCGCAGCCGTCTTCCCAGCCTCTTTTTATCCCGATATTTATTTTAATCACAGGAGGTATGAATCATGTGTAAATCCCGCGAAGAAGAAATTTTGGAATCCTTAAAAGAACTCCGTGAAGAAGCAAATCTTCCGAAAGACCAGAAAGGAAACGACGACCAGTATGACGCCAGACAGGACATTCTGGACTGGATCGAATCTCAGGGAATCTACATCCGGGAATAAGTCTTTGGGCCTGCAGATAAGCGCCTGACAGCTACGGACGAAGCCCCAGAAACGCAGCCAGATTCCCTCTTTCTTCCCCTTCTTTCCGATGAGAAAAGAGATAGCGGCAGTTGCAGCGGGTACAGATGTTGGTAACGGAGATATTCTCCTCCGGAACCCCTGCCTCCATAAGGATCAGCTGATTGGCCCGCCACAGATCCAGCTGGTACTTTCCCGGGCGTCCTTTATGCCACAGACTGTCCCAGTCCTTTCTGGCAAATGCCTGAGAAAAAGCTTCTGCCACCTCTTCTCCCACCTCAAAGCATTCCTGACAGATGCTGGGACCGATGCAGGCTGTCACATCCTCCGGCCTGGTTCCAAAGGCTTCCCTCATGGCATCCAGGGTCACCTGCCCCATTTTTGATACTGTGCCTCTCCATCCGGAGTGGCTTAAGCCGATGGCCCTGCGGCGCTTGTCAAGGAAATACAGGGGAACGCAGTCTGCATAAAAAGTCACCAGAGTAATTCCCGGTATATCGCAGATCATCCCGTCCACATCCCGGTAATCCCGCTCCCGGGTCACGCCTTTTCCTGCATCCTCCCGGGTGATCAGCCGCACATTTGTGGTGTGGGTCTGCCAGGATACCACCATCTGATCCCGATCCACTCCAAGGGCTTCGGCCATCCGGGTATAATTTTCCAGTACATGCTCCGGATCATCCCCGCGGCTGTAGGAAAAATTCATGGTGGCAAACTTTCCGGTACTGGCTCCTCCCATGCGGGTGGAAAAACCGTCCACTGTGATGCCGCTTTCCTCCAGAGCGCGAAAAGACAGATAAGGCACTCCGTTCTTTATATGGGTATGAAACACCTTCCGGCTGTCTGCATAATTCCACAAAATCCGTTCCTGTTCTCCCATAATCTTCCGTCTCCTTTCCCTGTTCTTAAAATGCATTCCGGATCAGTTCAAACCGCTCACCGGTCACCGCCACCACATCAAAGCGGCAGGGCGTATCTTCATCGTATCCGCGGCAGTAAAGATAGTAAAGGGCAGTTCTGCGTATCTTCTCCTGCTTGGCCGGATTTACCGCTTCCAGAGGACTTCCGCTTCCCAGGTTTCTCCGGTATTTAACCTCAATAAACACCAGAAAAGTGCCTTCTCTGGCAATCAGATCGATCTCGCCCTGGCGGCAGGAAAAATTGCGCTCCAGGATCTGATATCCCGCCTGCTCTAAAAAAACAGCTGCCCGCCCTTCCCACTGGCTGCCTGTCCTGCGGCGGTTCGCCTTCCCTTCCTGTTCACCATTCATTTTCCTCTCACCTGCAGCTTCCTCTCTCATTTTGCAGCGGCCCCCTTCACAGGCGTTATTGCTGCGCGTTATCCACGAATTTGCCGATAAAAGTCCTGCGGTGGATGGGACAGGGACCATATTCTCTCAGGGCCTGAATATGAACGGCCGTGCCGTATCCCTTGTTCTTCCCAAAGCCGTATTCCGGAAATAATTTATCGTACTCCATCATCATGTGATCCCTGGTTACCTTGGCCATCACGCTGGCTGCTGCGATGGAAAGGCTTTTTGCATCCCCGTGAATGATCTTTTCCTGGTGCATGGAAAGACCGGGAATCACTACCGCATCATTCAGCAGTACATCCGGCTTTACAGAAAGGCCGCCTACAGCCTGGCGCATGGCCTCGTAGGTGGCCTGAAGAATATTAATCTGATCGATCACATCCGGCCCCACAATGCCCACATTCCAGCTGAAAGCTTTCTCCTGAATCTCCAGATACAGCTCTTCCCTGCGCTTTTCCGTCAGCTTCTTGGAGTCGTTCAGATAAAGGATTTTCAGATCTTTCGGAAGGATCACAGCGCCGGCCACCACCGGACCGGCCAACGGCCCCCGCCCCGCCTCATCTACTCCGCACACAAAGGCCGCAGCCTGGTATTTTTTTTCGTGCTCCAGCATCCCCTCCAGCCGGAGGAGTTCCTTTTCCAGTTTTTCTCCTGTCAATGCTCTGGCCATCGCCACTTCTCCTTTGTTTTATTTTTATCCCCTTACGGCCAGAAGACAACTCTGCCGATAATCTGTTCTGCAGACACGTTCCCAATATCCGAATCTCTGCTGTCTGAACTGCCGTTCCGGTTATCGCCAAGTACAAAATATTCCGACTCGCCCAGAACAATCGGCTCAGAGGCCCGGCGTGCATCACGGATCTCTTCCCTTTCAGAAGGCTCCTCCAGCAAAACACCGTCAATGGTCACCCTGCCATCCGCAATCTGGACCGTCTCTCCCGGAAGGCCTACAATCCGTTTCATGTAATACCGGCCTTCCTCCCGCCGGTCGCGGAACACAATTACATCAAATCGCTCTGGTTCTCCCAGGCGGTAAGCCAGCTTGTCCACCAGCACCGTCTGGCCGTCCTTTAGTACCGGTTCCATGGAATGGCCGTAAACTCTGGCTTTCTCAAAAAACAGAACCCAGCATACTGCAGCCGCGGCGGCCAGAAGCGTCACGCACACCGGCAGCAGTCTTTTTACCTTCATTGCGGCGGCAACTCCAGGGTGATCTTTCCCAGCTTCCCGCTGCGGAAATCATCCAGAACCAGGTTCGCCGCGCGCCCGTAGTCATATTCGCCGCCTTTTTTCAGGCAGGCGCGGATCCTGGCGATCTGTTCCAGCACCTGGATGGGCGTACCGGATTCCAGTTCTTCCCCGTATCTTGCCTTTAAACAGCCCGGATAATCCCGGT
>DVKS01000144.1 GCA_018715905.1 Candidatus Caccovicinus merdipullorum
CGGTACTTTCGATGGAAGTATTTTCTTCAGAGGACGGTCCGGTAGTTTCACTCTCCGGGGCAGAACTCTGAGAAAGAAGGGCCTCCTGTGAGGAGGTTTCTTCAATGATCACTCCAGTGAAGGCATCCACAGCGTATTCGTATTCTGTGCCGCCTGCCTCAAAGCAGATCTGATAAAAAAAGGTTCCATCCCGGTTATCCAGGCCGGCGGTGGAGAAAGATGCATCCGAAGATGGGATGCCAGCCGCCTTAAGGGCGGCATTTTTTGCAGCGTCAATGCCGATATAGGCGGCGGTAGTTTCCTGCCCCTGACTCTGGCAGGCGCTTAAGGAAAGTGTCAGACAGAAAGCGGAAAGGATAATAGGCATTTTTAATTTCATTGTAAAAATTCCTCCATCATTTTTGTATTATTCAAAGTTTTTTGATAATTATGATGCCGGATTGTCCGGTACTTCCTACTCTTACAATCCTCATTATAATCTGCAATTGTTAAAATATAATGAGAAACCGGCTGGCCGGTGCTGTATTTTTAATTGTCTTTTTGCGGCCCGGTTTCCTTCTGGGAAAAAGGCAGGCGGACAGTGAAACAGCTGCCCTGGTCCGGCACGCTTTCTGCCTCGGCTGTTCCGCCGTGGAGCTGGACGATCTGGCGGACCATGGAAAGCCCCAGTCCCAGGCCGGAGCCGGACTGGCGGGAAGGGTTTGCCTGGTAGAACCGCTGCCAGATCCGGGACAGGTCTTCCTGACGGATTCCGATGCCGTTATCTTCCACATCCAGACGGATGGATTCCTCTTCCCGGCGCAGCGTTACGCGGATAAATCCGCCCTCCCGGCCGTATTTGCGGGCATTTTCCAGAAGATTCTGGATCACACGGGCAAAAAGGGCGGGATCGATCTGCGCATGAATTCCCGGTTCGATCTGTGTCTCCATCCGGATATTCCGAAGATTTGTATCCTGTTCTTCACAGAGTACGGAAAGAAACTCGGAAAAATCCGTATCCTGTGTATTCAGCTTTCGTGTGCCAAAATCCAGGCGTGTCATATCCAGAAGCTGATTGATCAGCAGGGACATTCGTTCTGCCTGGCGGCGGATTACGCCGATTCCCTCACGGTAATCTTCCGTATCTTCCCCGTATTTTTCCATATAGGAACACTGGGCAAGGATGACGGCAGTGGGGGTGCGCAGTTCATGGGAGGCATCGGAGGTAAACTGTTTTTCTGCTTCGAAGGCCTGCTCCAGCCGCTCAAACATCTGGTCAAAGGCACTGGCCAGCCGTCCCACTTCATCCCGTCCCGGTTTAAGGCCCAGCCGCCGACTCAGGTCCCGCCCCTCGGATATGCTTTCTGCGGCCCGGGTGATCTGGTCGATGGGCCGCAGGGCATGTCTGGCAATGAGATAACCGCCTGCAGCGGCGAAAAGGATGATAAAGGGCATGATCAGGAAGAACATGGTCAGAATCCCGCCAAGCATCTGGCTGACGCTTGTACTCTGGGCGGCACCGCGGATCCAGACGCCGTCTTCCCAGCCGGAAGGGATCCACAGATCGAAAACGTAAAAGCGTTCTCCATTTTCATCTACTTCCCTGGTCACGCCGTTTTTTAAGGGTGCATCCACCGGAAAACCGGGAGGCGTTTCGCCGGTGAGCATGGCTCCGGATTGATTGTAAAGGATCAGATAGACATTATTTTGATAAAAGCGGAAATCAGGGTCCAGCAAAAGAGAGCCGTTGGAGAAATTTACCAGAGGAATGCTTTCACGAACCGTCAGATCAAGACGTTCTGCGGTCTCCTTCCGGGCCACCTGGCCGCTGGTGATCAGGATCAGTCCCAGACAGAGTCCGGCGGTAAGGGCCATGAATGCAGTGAACCACAAAGTCAGTGTCCGCTTGATGGAAAGCCGTCCTTTCATGAATCCTCCTTTAACATCCAGCCGGCGCCCCAGACGGTACGGATTAATTTTACCGTCTCGCCTCCGTCGATTTTTTTCCTCAGGTAGCTGATATAGACATCTACTACGTTGGAGCCGCCGCTGTAGTCAAAATTCCATACATGGGTTTCGATCTGCTCTCTGGACAGTACGTTGCCTTTGTTCAGAGCCATGTATTCGAGAATTGCGTATTCCCGGGCAGAAAGCTCAATGGGGCGGCCGCCGCGGGAGACAGTGTGGCTTCCCGTATCAATCTGCAGATCGCCGATCTTAAGGAGGCTGGTCCTGTGGCCGCTGCGTCTGCGGGTCATGACCCGCAGACGGGCCAGAAGTTCGTCGAAATCAAAGGGCTTTACCAGATAGTCGTCTGCTCCCAGATCCAGACCGTTTACCCGGTCGGAAATGCTGTCCCGTGCGGTGAGAAAAAGCACCGGCAGGTCATTTCCACGGTCCCGTATGCGCTTTAAAACCTGAAAGCCGTCCAGCTTCGGCATGTTTACATCCAGAATGGCGGCATCGTATTGGGCGGCATCCAGGTAGTCAACAGCCGCCTCTCCGTTAAAACACGCATCGACGCCGTACCCTTCCTTTTCCAGCGTCTTTGCAATGAGTCTGTTCATATCCCGTTCATCTTCTGCGATCAGTATCCGCATAATTGAGAACCCTCCTTCTTGCAGCATTTCTGTTATAGGATACCGGATTGCTCCGCACTGCGTGCTCGCGCAATCCTGGTATTTTCATTATACAGGAAAATGAAAAAAAGTTAAAAGTTCTAATAATATTTTAATAATTGACCGGTAAGATAAAGGCATCAAAAGAAAACAACGCTCAAGTAAAAAGTACAATCGGCATATGGAGCCGTACAGGCGCATAACAAAGTTAAAACAGGAGGAGTTATCATGATGAAGAAGAATATGATCGCAGCAGGAACCGCCGCAGGAGCAGCCATAATGATAGGCGCCCTTACCTTAACCGGAGTATTCCCGGCATTTGCCGCTGATATTACGGCTGATAAGGCAAAGGAGATTGCCATGAGCCATGCAGGCGTGGAGGAAAAGGATGTGGCACACATCCGGGCGAAAAAAGATTACGAGAACGGACAGCAGGTTTATGAGGTGGAATTTTACACCAGCGATTACAAAGAGTATGACTATGAGATTGCCGCTGCTGACGGGGCCATTATCGCTTATGATTATGATGCGGAGTACTGGCAGAATGATGTGTCCCAGGAGGGAGAAGCCGTAGATCTGGAAGGCGCAAAGGCAGCTGCTCTGGCGGATGCGGGACTGAAGGCGGAAGATGTGACCTTCTTTAAGACAGAAAGCGACTGGGACGATGGCCGCCAGATTTATGAGATCGAGTTTTATACCAGCGACGGCACGGAATACGATTACGAGATCAGTGCCGCCGGAGGACAGGTCATAAGCTGTGATTTTGATGCGGAGCACAATGGAAAGCGGACGCAGGCCGGACGGCAGAAGGCCAGCCAGGGAAACAGCGCAGGAGAGACCAGCGCTTCGGCAGATGAGATTACCCAGGATGAGGCGAAAGCCATTGCCCTGGAACAGGCCGGCCTTGGGGAAAGCCAGGTATCCCGGATCCGTATTCACCGTGACCGGGACGACGGCCGCACGGTTTATGAGGGAAGCTTTGTCTCTGGGGAGACGGAGTATGAATTTGAGATCAGCGCTTCTGACGGCAGGATCCTGGAGTGGGACCGTGAGAGCATTTACGATTGATTGGAATGATTTAAGACTGCGGGAATAGGTAAAGATA
>DVKS01000145.1 GCA_018715905.1 Candidatus Caccovicinus merdipullorum
CTGATGGTAGGCGACTCCCCCGGCGACTGCCAGGCCGCTCTGGATAACGGAATCTTCTACTATCCGATCCTGGCCGGTCAGGAATCCGCTTCCTGGGAACAGCTGGTAAAAGAAGCATTTCCCAGGCTTAAGGACGGAACTTATCAGGGTAGATATCAGGAAAACGTGATCGATACATTTATGAAAAATCTTCATGCGCCCGGCATTTAAAAACTGGCATTTTGCAGGGAACCGCTGCAGGTTCCGTATACCAGACAATATCCATCCCCTAAAACCAGAAAACGGCAGATCTCCTGCCGTTTTCTGTTATCTTCCCATTTTTCAGTTATCCTTTTCTTCCGCCATCCTGCCTTTTTCTTAATCCTGCTTCTTTTTCAAAATCACGCTCTCATAAGCCTTAAGCTTATCCGGCACACCTTCTGCATCGGATTTATAATTTCCCAGAAGCAGAGAATACGCGCCTTCTTTGCAGGCCGGGGGAACATCCTTTTCTTCGCTGCCGAAATTATGGATCGCCAGGATCTCATCTTCTCCCAGAATACGGCGGTAAGCCAGAATCTGCGGATCGGAAGTTTCGATAAATTCTATACTGCCCTCTGCCACCGCAGGCTCCTCTTTGCGGATTGCAATCAGGCGGCGGTAATAATACAGGATGGAATCCTCATCTGCCATCTCCGCCTCCACATTGATGGTCTTATAATTATCCGGCAGCGAGATCCAGGGCCGGCCGGAGGTAAAGCCTGCGTTCTCTCTGCCGTTCCACTGCATGGGTGTCCGGCCATTGTCCCGGGAGCGCTCATTCAGGATGTGGAGGGCCTCTTCTTTTGTCTTTCCGCGCTCCAGCATGATCTGATAATAGTTCGTGCTTTCCACATCCCGGTACTGGCTGATATCGGTGTAGCCGGCATTGGTCATTCCCAGCTCCTCACCCTGGAAAATGTAAGGGGTTCCCCGCATCATGTGAATGGCTCCGGCCAGCATTTTCGCCGACTCCTTCCAGTACTTTTTGTCATCTCCAAAGCGGGATACGGCTCTGGGCTGATCATGGTTGCACCAGAATACGGCTTCCCAGCCTCCGTTTTTCTCCATTCCCTCCTGCCAGCTTACAAAAAGTTCTTTCAGCTTCCGGTAATCTGCCGGCTGGATCTCCCACTTGTCGCCGTTCTTATAATCCACCTTCAGGTGATGGAAATGGAAGCACATGGCCAGTTCCTTCTCCTGAGGGTTCGTGTAGCGGATGCAGTTCTCAATGGATGTGGAGGACATCTCTCCTACGGTGATCATTCCGCCGATTTCCGTATCCCTTACCAGTTCCTTCAGATACTCATGAACGTGAGGGCCGTCTGTATAGAAGCGGCGGCCGTCGCCTCTGTCATCATTTTCAAATACTTCCGGCTTGGAAATCAGATTTACCACATCAAAGCGGAAGCCGCGAACACCTTTTTCCTTCCAGAAACGGATCACATTTTTTAACTCTTCCCGGACCTTTGGATTCTCCCAGTTTAAGTCCGCCTGGGTCCGGTCGAAAAGATGCAGGTACCATTTCTTTAAGGAGGGAACGTACTCCCATGCGCTTCCTCCAAACTTGGACTCCCAGTTGGTAGGCGGATTTTCCGGCCCCCCTTCCCGGAAAATATAATAGTCCTGATACTCCCCTTCGCCCGCCAGTGCCTTTTTAAACCATTCATGCTCCGTGGAAGTGTGATTAAACACCATGTCGAACATAATGCCGATTCCCCTCTTTCCGGCCTCCCGGATCAGTTCCTCTGCGTCCTCCATGGTCCCGAAAGCCGGGTCCACCTGATAATAGTCGGCAATATCATATCCGTTGTCCCTCTGAGGCGAGAGGAAAAACGGCGTGCTCCACACGTAATCAACGCCCAGCCATTTCAGGTAATCCAGTTTCTCAATGATCCCCCGCAGGTCTCCGCAGCCGTCTCCATCGGAATCCCGGAAGGATTTCGGATATATCTGGTAAACAACCTTATCTTTCAGCGACTCCATAGTTCTCCATCTCCCTTATAATAAATTCCCTTAATCAAATGTTTCCATAATCCCTTATCGTGTTATTCTCCCTGCAGATCAGTCCTCATACCGGATGATCTCTGTTTCCTTCGCCCTGGCCTCCATGCCGGTAAGCATCCGGATATTCTTTGCATTTCCAGGGGCAGTTACCACACAGATAATGGTGTCCGGGTATCCTGCTTTCCGGATCTTCTCCCGGTCAAAGCGGATCAGGGGCGTGCCTGCCTTTACATACTGCCCTTCCGTTACCAGATAGGAGAAACCGTCTCCCTTCATGTTTACGGTATCCAGGCCCACATGGAGGATCAGCTCCATGCCATTGTCCAGAACCAGGCCGCAGGCGTGTTTGGAATCCTGGATCAGCGCCGTGGCCTTTCCGTCAGCCGGAGCGTACACCGTGTCGTTTTCCGGACGAATGGCGAGGCCATCGCCTAAGACACCGGAAGAGAACACGCCGTCATTTACCTCTGCCAGAGTGATCACCTGGCCGTCTGCATAGGCTCGCATGGTCTTCGCACCGCTCTCTGCTGCCGCCTGGGCGCTTTTTGTTTCTGCCGGAGTTTCCTGTGCGGAAGCAGCCTTCTTTTCCGTCTCCGCGCTTTCAGCGGCTGCGCCGCCTCCTGCAGTTACAGCGCTGGCTTCTGCCGCCATCTTTTTCTTTCCAACCAGGACGGTTAAAACAAAAGGAACTGCAATGGCAGCCAGCATGCTGACAGCAAAGCTTCCCATGTACTCCGGCTTAATAGACAGGATGCCGGGAATGCCGCCTACGCCAATGGCATTGGCAGTCGTCTGCGTAGACACGCAGATCACTGCCGCTGCTGCAGAACCGATCATGCCGCAGACGAAAGGATACACATGCTTTAAGTTTACACCGAAGATTGCCGGCTCTGTTACGCCAAGGTAGCAGGAAATGCAGGAGGGAACATTCACTTCCTGAGCTTCCGCATCTTTTCTCTGCAGATAAATCATAGCCAGAACTGCAGATCCCTGGGCAATATTGGAAAGGGCGATCATGGGCCACAGCATGGTGCCGCCGTAATCTGCAATCAGCTGAAGGTCAATAGCATTGGACATATGGTGAAGTCCGGTGATAACAAGAGGCGCATAAACAAATCCGAACACTGCACCGAAAATAACCTTAAAGGAACCGGTGATTCCTGCATATACCACACTGGAGATGGCGGAACCGATGGTCCACCCAATGGGGCCTAAAACAAAGTGTGCAGCGATCACTGCCAGCACCAGGCTGCAGAAAGGAACCACAACCATGGAAATCACCTGAGGCGTGATCTTTTTAAAGAAGCGTTCCAGATATACCAGGCAGAAAGCCGCCAGAATCGCCGGAAGAACCTGAGCCTGATAACCGATCATATTTACCTGGAAATATCCGAAATCCCATACCGGAATATCCGCTGCCGCCGTGGTACCTACCGAATAAGCGTTAAGGAGCTGGCCGGATACCAGAGTCAGACCGAGAACGATGCCCAGCATCTGGGTGGTTCCCATCTTTTTCGTTACAGACCAGCAGATGCCTACCGGCAGCATGTGGAATACCGCTTCACCGATAAGCCACAGGAAGCTGTCCACGCCGCTCCAGAACTGGCTGATGT
>DVKS01000146.1 GCA_018715905.1 Candidatus Caccovicinus merdipullorum
CATGCCGCCTAATCGGCGGCAGGACTATCAAAGTAAACCCTCATGCGCCGGCGGCCGATGCACCAGCCATCCCGCAAAAGTCTGGCGGCGCATTTGGCATCCCTGAATTAACGCCGCCTATCCGGCGGCAGACTATCAGAGTAATATGGAGGATAGAAATATGGCTGAAATGGAGAAGAAAGAGATGGAGAAAAGAGAAATGGAAATTACAGCAGAGGACTGGGATATTTCTGAGGATTTTTATCGGGAGAATGATGAGAAGAAGGAACTGAAACTGGAGGACTTTATGAGTCCGGAAGATGAGACGGTATTTTCCGTCAATGGAGACTATGAGGTGGAACGGACGGCAGAGCATGTGCGCCAGGTGATGAAACTTTCGGACGAAGGGAAAACCATTGGGGAGATTGCTGCTGCACTGGGACTGGAAGAAGAATATGTGTATCGGATCCAGATCTGCGCCCTGGGGGACGGGGATCCGGTGTCTGTGGCTCATCTTGTTTTAATGGGCTGAATCAGGGAGGACATGCGATGATAAACATGCTGTTTGGAATCCTGGTTCCTTTTCTGGGGACCAGTGCTGGAGCTGCCTGTGTTTTCCTGGTAAAGAACACCATCCGCCCTGGAGTGCAGAAGGCCCTTCTGGGCTTTGCTTCCGGCGTTATGGTGGCGGCATCGGTGTGGTCTTTGCTGATTCCTGCCATGGACATGTGCGAAGATATGGGAAAACTGGCTTTTCTGCCTGCGGCCTGCGGCTTCCTTCTGGGAATGCTGTTTCTGTTGGTGCTGGATCATCTGATCCCTCATCTGCATATTAATGAGGAGAAGCCGGAGGGACTCCACGCCTCCTTTGCAAGAGCTACCATGCTGGTACTGGCAGTGACCCTTCACAATATTCCCGAAGGCATGGCAGTCGGGGTGGTCTTTGCCGGAGCCATGGCAGGGGGATCGGATATCACTCTGGCCGGAGCCTTTGCCCTGTCGATCGGAATCGCCATCCAGAATTTCCCTGAGGGCGCCATCATTTCTCTGCCTTTAAAAAGCGAGGGCGCAGGAAAGGGAAAGGCTTTTCTCTACGGAGTCCTGTCCGGGGTGGTGGAACCTGTCAGCGCTCTGATTACAGTGGCCCTGTCTGCTTATATTACTGCGGTGCTGCCGGTGCTTCTGGCTTTTGCTGCCGGGGCCATGCTGTATGTGGTTGTAGAGGAACTGATTCCTGAGGCATCGGAAAGCCCCCATTCCAATATCGGAACCATTGGTTTTGCCGCCGGTTTCGTTATTATGATGATTCTGGATGTGGCGCTGGGATGATAGAAAAAAGGTGATTGTGCATAATGCACAAAAAAGAAACGAGAAATTTGGCGGTTAAAAAATTGACAATTACCTGGGTCTCCTTTATACTGGTTTCAGATTAAAAATCATAAAGGTGTGTTACTGGTCATGCAGGCATTAGCGTTTGGGAACATATTGATGTTCTTTTTCGCTGATGCCTTTTTTGTTTTGCTGCGGTCCTGCTGTGGGCGGGATGCTCTCTGTTTGGCAGAACCTGGCCGGGAACCGGGAAAGGAGAAGAGATGAAAGATAAGATTTTTGCAGTGCTTCAGCGGGTGGGGAGAAGTTTTATGCTTCCCATAGCCGTGCTGCCGGTGGCAGGGCTTCTTCTTGGAATCGGAAGCTCTTTCACCAATGAAACCACCATCGCCACTTACGGCCTTCAGGGGATCCTGGGAAACGGGACTCTGCTTCATGCGCTGTTAGTTATCATGACGAAGGCCGGAAATGTAATCTTTGACAATCTTCCTATTATTTTTGCTGTAGGTGTGGCCATCGGCATGGCTCAGTCGGAGAAGGAAGTGGCGGCTCTCTCAGCTATGATTGCGTTTCTGGTTATGCACGTTTCCATCAATGCAGTGCTGATCAACGGCGGAGAGATCCTGGCGGATGGCAGCATTTCGCCGGATGTGCTGGATGGAACCATTACCAGCGTCTGCGGGATCCAGACACTTCAGATGGGTGTCTTTGGCGGCATTATCGTGGGACTGGGGGTTGCGGCCCTTCATAACCGGTATCACAAGATCGTGCTTCCCAATGCACTGTCTTTCTTTGGCGGATCCAGGTTTGTGCCCATCATTTCCACTATCGTTTATGTGGGTGTGGGAATTTTGATGTATTTTATCTGGCCGGTGGTCCAGAACGGTATTTTCGCTCTGGGCGGACTGGTGACAGGAACGGGATATCTGGGAACCTTAATCTTTGGAATTGTTAAGCGGGCACTGATTCCCTTTGGCCTTCACCATGTATTTTATCTGCCCTTCTGGCAGACGGCTGTAGGCGGAAGCATGATGATTGATGGAAATCTGGTACAGGGCGGACAGAATATTTTCTTTGCGCAGCTGGCTTCCTCTAATGTGGCCCATTTCAGCGCAGATGCCACACGGTATTTTTCAGGAGAATTTATCTTTATGATCTTCGGTCTTCCGGGAGCAGCTCTGGCAATGTACCGCTGTGCCAAACCGGAAAAGAAAAAGGCGGCCGGAGGCCTTCTGCTTTCCGCAGCTTTGACCTGTATGCTTACCGGCATTACGGAGCCCATCGAATTTTCTTTCCTGTTTGTGGCCCCCATGCTGTTTGTGGTACAGGTGATTTTAGCCGGAGCGGCCTATATGATTGCCCATATCCTGAATATTGCTGTGGGGCTGACCTTCTCCGGAGGACTTTTAGATTTGTTTATTTTCGGTATCCTTCAGGGAAATGAAAAGACCAGCTGGCTTCGGATCATCCCGGTGGGAATCCTCTATTTCTTCTTATATTATGGGATCTTTACGTTTCTGATTAAGAAATTCGACTTAAAGACACCGGGACGGGAAGATGAGGATGAGGAGACCCGGCTGTATACCAAGGCAGATGTAAATGCCAGAAGGGCGGCTGCGGGAAGCGGTGCAGCCGCTGCAGCGGGAGCTGCCGGAGGAAAGAATGGAGCCGGAGAGGATTTATTAAGTGCAGACATTGCCAGAGGTCTGGGGGGAAAGAAAAACATCACTTCGGTGGACTGCTGTGCTACCCGTCTTCGCTGCAGCGTGGAGGATCCGGAACTGGTGCAGGAGAAATTATTAAAGGCTACAGGCGCTGTGGGCGTCATTTGCAAAGGCCAGGGAATCCAGGTGATCTACGGGCCGAAGGTGACGGTAATTAAGGCCAATCTGGAGACTTATCTGGCGAATGCGCCGGAGGAGGAAGTTTCGGCAGAAGAAGAGCCGGCAGGGACACAGGAACAATCCGGGGCAGAAACAGAGAATGTGGGGGAAACTTCCGGGCGGCATATCCTTTCTTCGCCCTTTAATGGTCAGGTTTATGGAATCGAGAAGGCGCCGGATGAGGCTTTTGCCAGCCGGATGATGGGAGATGGATACGTGGTCTTCCCGGAAGATGGTCAGGTAAAGGCTCCGGAGGACGGCCAGGTTCTCTTTGTATTCCCCTCCAGGCACGCCATAGGATTAAAGACGGAAGACGGCATGGAATACCTTCTTCATATCGGAGTGGATACGGTAAAGTTGGATGGAAAAGGATTTCAGGTCTTTGTCGCAGACGGTCAGAAGGTAAAAAAAGGCGATCTGCTGATGGAATTTGATCTGGAGTACATCCGGGCCAATGCTGCTTCAGAGGCTTGTATGGCAGTATTTACCGGCCTTAAAGAAGGGCAGGAGATCCACATGGAACGGACCGGGGCAGTAAAAGCGCTGGATGAGATCGCCTGGTATTAAAAGATCACCTGGCATTAAAACATTCTTTGCCTGAGGCAGATGACCGGTTCGCCCATGACCCGGTAATCCGGGTCATGGCGGGCCGCGGATGGACAGGCCGCGGATTACCGGGACATGGCGGGCCGCAGGTTATGCACGGATTAAGCGCTGCGCACGGTAAACGCCCGATTTTAAGGATGTTCAAAGAATATTGACATGCTTGCTGTACATTTTTCTGTCAGATACGGTCATAAAACCGATTTTTCATACAGGAACCGTAGTTTTTTTGGGGGGCTCACGGATCCAAACGCCATTTTTTACCACAGAACCGTAGTTTGAGAGATGACTTTACGGTTACGAATGGAATATTTCACTGTAGACCGTAATCCACTATAAAGAAAACGGATTTACTTGCAATTTTTTCTGAAATAACCGTAATTGCAGGGTGAAAAGCACGGACTAATCTGCAATTTTTGCTGTAGTAACCGTAATAGGCCGGATAGCTGTACTACAAAAACATATGCTTATCCCCCGTGAACAGGAACAAGAACGTGCGTTTGTCATGTTAAGCGCAACAAGGGTGGATATTTTAGTTCATTTCAGGTATAATGGAGAAAATCGGCAGAGCTGAAAAGAAATACGGATCTTTTCATGAAGAAGCTGGTGGATGGAGAAGCGCAGATTTTGCAGGGGGAGTTATGTACCGGATTATCAAAGTATTGAATAATAATGGCGTCCTGGCTTATGATCAGGACGCCGGGCAGGAGATCATTTTTCTGGGGAAAGGCGCAGGCTTCAGCAGAAAGATGGGGGAGCGTGTTTCGGAACTGAAGGCTCCGGACGGTAAAAGATATGAGCTGGTAAAGAAGGGGGCATCGCTCCTTTCTCAGGTAAACAGCATCGATCCGGTGTTTATCGAGGCATCGGCGCGGATTATTCAGGAAGCGGAATCCATGTTCGGAGAGATTGACAAAGGGATCCTCCTTCCCATGGCAGACCATATCGCCCTGGCGGTGAACCGGGCCAGGAAGGGAATGGAACTTCCGAATCCATTTCATCAGGATATCCGGGCGCTTTTCGAAAAGGAGTATCAGGCCGCCCTGCGGGGGCGGGAAATCCTTCTGGAGATGACAGGCAGCCGCATTTCCGATGATGAGGTAGGATATATCACTTTGCATATTCATTCCGGACTCTCCCGCGAGAATGTGGCGGATTCTCTGAATCTGGCCAGGATGGTGCAGGAAGGCGTCGGGCAGATCGAAAAGGGGCTTGGGATGAGCCTGGAACCGGATTCCCTGGGATACAACCGCCTGTTAAGCCATATGCGGTATCTTATTGCCAGAGTACGAAAGGGCGAGAGGGTGAATCTGGATCTGGAAGACTATGCCAGAAGCAATTTTCCCGATGCCTACGCCATCGCCGGTCAGGTATGCGGATTTATGGAAAAAGAGCTGGGACTTCCGATTCCCCAGGAGGAGATCGGGTTTCTGGCAATTCATATACAGAGGGTGAGACAGCCCGGGGCTTGAATGCCCCGGGTATTTTTTTGTGCGATAAGCCCGGCAGGCGGAGAATTCCTTCTTTGTCCGATTGCTTTTTGGAGAGACCCTTTCACTGCGGCTGCTGCGAAAACGTCTATAATTTAAAATATATTTTTAAGAAAAAAGTAAAAATGAAATGAATTTTTTAACATATGGCATGCTATACTGTCCACAATGAAGAAGAAAATGATGGGCAGGTGTCAACTAAGGTATACTTTAGTTGACACCTGCCGAAACGGAATTTCTGCCATTTCAAATCTTGCTTTTTCTGCATTTCGCAAAAATTTCAAAATGATTTAAACAAAAATACCGTCTTCTGCGTCCCATTTCCAAGTCTGTGACTGTCGTCAACTAAAGTATACTTTATTTTACATCTCCAGCCGGCTCCCCATGGAATGGAAAAGGGTGAATGGAAAATGAAAGAGCGGCCATACACGCAGTTTTATGCCCGCCTTTTGGGGGGCTTTTCTCTGTATTTCAATCAAGAAGAAATCCAATTTTCCGCGCACATTCAAACAAAATACATGCAGCTTCTTCTGATGCTTTTAAAAGCCGGAGAGAAAGGGGTCGAACGGAAAAAACTGATCGAATTTCTGCGGCCGGAAGAAACCGATGTGATGAAAGGATTAAACAACCTGCGCCAGCAGATTTTCCTTCTCCGCCGCGTCCTGCGTCAGTCAGACTGCCCGGAAGGAAAATACATTGTTCCGAAAGACTCCCGGTATTACTTTTCACTGGAGTATTCTCTGGAGACCGATACGGGGCAGTTGGATCAGCTGGCCTATCGCATCCGCAACGAAACCATGGATGAGGAAGAAAAGAAACAGGTGCTTCTGCAGTACTGTCAGACCTATACCGGCGAGTTTTTGCCGATGCTTGGCGGAGAGGAATGGGTGGCTCTGGAAAGTGCGTATTATCAGAAGCAGTATTTTTCCTTTTTAAGCGAGCTCTGCACGATCCTGAAAAAACAGGGAGAGATCGAAAAAATCCTGGAGCTCTGTACCAGGGCCAGCGAGATTCATCCTTACGATGAATGGCAGGCGGTGCAGATTGACTGTCTGATGTCCATGAACCGTTACCGGGAAGCGCTGAAGGTTTACGAAAAGGCCACAGAGATTTTTTACGAGGATCTGGGAGTTACTTCCATCGATAAGGTGATGGCAAAGTACCGAAACCTGGGCGGCCAGCTTTACTATGCTGCCAGCGCCATGACCGGCATCAAGGAAGTTCTTCAGGAAGAGGGACCGCCCACCGGCGCTTACTGCTGCAGTTATCCCAGCTTTCTCGACCTGTATCACGTTATGGTGCGGATGACAGAACGGACCGGAATGGAAGTGACGCTGATGGTCTGCACCATGGAATCTGAGCCGGAATCCGGACAGGGACCGCCGGACCGGAAGATGGAATTGCTGCGGCAGATGCTTTTACTGGGAGCAAACGAAGAAAATGGACGGATGATTGCCAAACGTCTGGAAAACAACTGGCTGAGAATCAGCGGGGACGGAAAGACAAAACTACAATTTACAGTTCAGCAGGCAGATGGTCCGGGAATAAGGGAGTGCGGAAATGACGAAAAAGGAAACCTTCATTATTCATATAGTTAGTCAGGAAAACTCCACCTGGCAGGGACAGGTCACATGGCTGAATGACAACAGGACAAGCAGTTTTCGAAGTCTCCTGGAATTAATCAAGCTGATGGATGAGGTCGTGGAGACAGGCGGAGAAGCTTAAATGCAGAGAACGTCCGTATTTGGATTCGGACAAAATCAAGATGGCATCCCGGCCGTCTGCAAAGCAGAAATGCCAGCGGACAAAGGGCCGGAAGCTATAAATGGTACAAAAAGGAAAGAGAGGAAACAGTATGGAGGGTAAAGGAAGGTCGCGCAGGCGCAGCCCCCACCAGCAGTGGAAACGGCGCCTGAGCTCAGTACTTGCCATAGTGCTGACGGCAGTTATGGTGCTGAACATGCCGCTTTCCATAGACGGTCTGGGACTGCATGTATCCAATGCATTTGCGTCCGCAAGCAATGCAGACCGGATGGACAGCGTCTGGGCTACGGCAAGCAACGCTAAGTACAAGCAGGGAGAAAGCCAGGATGTGGACATCTATGTAATCGCAGACGATAACGGTGCGGTTCCGGGGAATACATCATCCATGACGCTGTACTTAAAAAACAATACGAATCAGATGATCACAGAAGGTGTGCTGACCTTTAAAGGAAGCCATATCCAGAAGGAAGACGGCGTCTTCCAGGATATCGGTGCAGGCGATGAGGCATCCCAGGTGATTGTAAGCGGTCCGGGACAGGATGCCGGCACGGCGCCGGAGAGCGGAGCAGCCGCAGATGACGGGGCTGCTGCAAATGACGGAGCTCCCCAGGCTGCTGATGTTTCCGGAAATGATGCGGCACAAGGAACCGGCCTGGCTCAGGATACGGTAACCTCCGGCGAAGGACTCCTGTATGAAGAATCTTTTGACGCTGACGAAGCGGGCGAGGATTCCGATTTCGCGGAAGATTTTGAAGGGGACGAAGAGGACAGCGAGGAAGAAGAAACCTGGAAGCTTACCGGAATCGACCTTCAGCCGGGAGAGATGCATGAAGTTTCCTTTGCATTTTATACCGATGAGGATGTCAAATCCACCAAGGCACATGTGAAATTCTCCTTCGCCGGCGAAGACGAAGAAGGGGAGCGGGTAAGCAGCGACACCCAGTTTTACTACAGCATCGGCCTTCCTCATGTAAACATTTCTCTGGAAGACGGCATGCAGATCGAAAGCAACGTCAATAACGACATGGAGATCTGGATGACCGAGCCGGATTGGGTAGACGAGGACCTGGAAGAACGCATTGAAGACCAGGAGGAAAAGGAAGCCGAGAAAGAGCAGGAAGAAGACGCGGATAACTCCGGCAGTTCTGACACTGCATCCGATTCCAACGCTTCCAAATCCGATGCAGACCGGGCAGACACCGCCTCCGATTCTCAGGCAGACCGGGAAGAAAAGCCCTCTGTTATAAGAGACGAGGAAAAGATCGACAAATACACCGATGAGGCCATGACGATCTCCGAATCCAGGGTTTCCTACACGGTGGAAATCTTCGGAGCAGAATACGACCTTCATGCCAGAAAGGCGGACGAGGTGGAGGATATCGGCTGGATCAGCTGTGTATACAAAATCGCCAAAGAAACCCAGCCTGGCATCTACTACGGAAAAGTAACCGCAGCAGGCCGCTGGAACAATAAAAAGTTCACCAGTGAGCAGGGATTCCTGTTTGAAGTGACTGGTGAGTGGGATGGAAACTATACCGCAAAGAGCGAGAATGTTACCGTCCACGCTCACGCAGAAGACGGCGTGCTGCCGAAGAACGTAACCTTAAAGGTGACGGAGCTGGAAGAGGGCGGCGCAGAGTACAACAAGGCCAAGGAAGCCATGGACGGAACCGACATCCAGTTCGATGGCATTAAGGCCCTGGATATCCGCTTTGAGAACCAGAACGGCGAAGAGGTAGAGCCGGAAGGCGAAGTCCAGATCTCCATCGAGATGAAAGAAGGCGCTCTGCCTGCTGGCGCAACTTTGGACACAGTAGAGGTCCATCACCTGAAAGAGGTAGATGACGAAACCATCGAAGTAGAAACCGTAGCCGATGCCGCCGGCCTCACTGACGGAACCGTAAAGAGTGGGGAAGCAGTTCAGGAGGAACTGGAAGAGATCGCAGCCGATGCGGAAGAGGAGACGGAAGTTTCCGCGGATGTATACACACAGGCAGCTATTCCGGCAGCCGCAGCCGCGCCGGTGACGCTGGATGCAGTGGCGGAAGTGGATAAGGATACGGTGGCTGTGGCGGAGTTTAGTGTGGAGAGCTTTTCTTCGTTTACGATTACGTGGGGAAACGAATATTGGGCACCGAAACTGGAACTTCAAAGAATCACTGAAGATGGTAACGGAATAGGAGAAGATGATGGATATGAAGTAAACGGTAACTTTAGAGAGTGGATTAATCTGGAGAATCTTGCAAATAACGATGCGAGCATCTACGGATACGATTTCGTAAAAGCTGTTATTGTTGATGACGATGAGAAAGCGTCTGAGGCGGCTAATAAAGGAACGCCAATAAAAAGCATTTATTATGCGGGGAGCTGGAGATATCGTACCGGAGATAGGGGCAGCGGCGAGGAATTAGATGATCAAGATGTATATTTGATTTATGAAAAAAAAGATACATCACCCATCAAGGTTTATGTCTATGTAGCTGGAACTGGTTTGTCGGATGAATGTCTGGATCTCCTTGGAATTGACAGAAACACATTGGATGCAAACGGTTACTTCCCGGCGGGCGAGATTTATTTGGATCCCAGTTATTTTGAAGGAAAATCAGATTACGCAATTAATACTCCTGGTCAACCTTTAATTAATAGTTTTACCGACTGGGAAGCACTGCTTAAAGCGTTGGGAGACATGAATACCAGTACATTGGTAGACCAAAGAAACTGGAGTTATTCTGGTGCGACCAGTAGTGGAAAGAATGATTATTCTGTGAATCAAGGCAACCATGTAGGAGATTACCTGGACCAGGCGCGAGGGGATATTGGCTATACGTGGGGATCTCAACACACAGCGCTGTTCCGCTGGCATACCGATCCTTCACAACGTGGCAATGCACATTATGGATTCGCGGATCAAAATGTGAAATATCATCTCGATTTGATGTTTACTACGAATACGATTCAATTTGTACTTGGTAATAATGATATTGATGATCCTGATGCGTATGACGGCTTGCTGGTTGATTGGCGTACATATATCACAGGTTCCGAGATTCAGCCACCTAGAGATTTGAATATACCAGAAGGTTATTATTTCGATGGATACTACGAGGATGAAAACTTTACAAAGCCCTGGGACCGAATTGGAGAACCATTGTGGGAGGACGAGGTAGTATATATTAAGTTGAGTAAGAATCCAGTATTAGCGCTGACAATTACAAAGGAAGTGGTAGGTGATGCTGACGTTGAAGATAAGGAATATTCCTTCATTATTTCTACCAAGAGTCCAGAAGTTAGCGGTAAAAGCTATGGGACTTCACAGAGCAGCGGTGTTACATTTTCTGAGACACCCGATGAAATGGGAATGTATACCGCAGAGGTAACGATGACAGTCAGCAGTCAGACTGGAGTTGACGGATCGGTTATTATCTATAGTTTGCCCACAGGAGTGACTTACACAATTATCGAAAATATGGAATCGGCTGGGATAGATGGGTATGACTGTGAAGTTTTATATATGGTAAACGGAGTAGAGGGGAATACAGTAGTGACGGGAGCTGGTTCTACTGCGAGTACTTCTGCGCGTGTAGATGTTACCAACACTTACAAGCCTTCATATAAAACATTGACTATTAAGAAAAACGTTACGGGAAATATGGGGGATAAGGAACAGGAGTTTGATTTTGCACTCACTTTGAAAAAGGATGGTGCTTCATACACAGCAGATATAAAAACGGCAACGGGCGGAACATTGTCTGCTGAAAATGGAGAATATCCGTTTGCTTTAAAAGACAGTGAATCCATTGTCCTGAGTATTCCTGTCGGAGTGGAATATACCATAGAGGAAAAGGATTTAGACTATAAGCCCTCATATCAGATTGATGAAAAAGGAAAGTATACTCAAGGAAATAAGGTAGAGGGTGTTCTCGATCATGATACTATAGTGGGCTTCAAAAACCACAGAGAAATGGTTTCACCCACCGGTTTCTTTACCGATAATCTTCCATACATGATGATGCTGATTATCTCCAATATCGGAACCGTTGGTTTCTTGTATCCAGTAGCTTGGAAAAAACGGAGAAAATCTGGGAAAAAATAGTGAGCCGAAACTACAGCAGAAGGAGCACATCATATGGCAGCAAGAAACATGGATGACATCGCAGAAGCATTCAAGACCCTGCACTTTCAAAAGAAGTTCATTGGAGGGGTAAGTGAAAAATCCGTCTGGAAACAACTGGACAAGCTTCAAAAGGAATACCGTTCCGCTTATGAAATGCAGGAAGAACGTTTTAAAGCACTTCTTCAGGAAAGGGACGAGGAGATCGCTTCTTTAAAGAAGCGTCTCTCCCAGGGTCCTGCCCATGAGTAAAAAGAAAGAAAAGAAAGTTTCTGAGACGCCGACTCCGGAACAGATTATCCTTTCCAGACTCAGACATTTAGCATCTTGGGAAGACATTAAATCGTTCCTGTCAAAACTCATTATGATGGCGGTGCTTCTTTGGGTTTTGTTTGGCGTTCTGTTCGGAATCACACCGATGCAGAACAACGATATGTCCCCCAGAATCAGCGCAGGCGATTTAATTCTTTATTATCGTTTAAATCAAAAATTTCGTACAAACGATGTGATCGTTTTTGAAAAGAACGGAAAAGAGTATGTAGGAAGAATCGTAGCAGATGGAGGGGACAGCGTAGAAATCACGGAAGATGCGTATTTAAGAGTAAATGGCAGTACAGTGGTTGAAAGTGATATCTATTATTCAACACCCCGCTACGGAGAAGAAGTGGAATATCCTGTGGAACTGGAGGAAACACAATATTTTATTTTGTGTGACTATCGGGAAGGCGCAAGGGACAGCCGTTATTTTGGGCCTGTAAAACAAAGTGAAATCAAAGGAAAGGTTATAACAATACTGCGGCGTTCAAACCTGTAAATATGCAGGAAACAAAAATATGAAATATTATCGCGGCGGAGTGCTGCTGATGATATGAATAAAAAGAAAGTATGAAAGAGAGGATTACGTTATGAAGAGAAACAAGTTGGCGAAGAAATTGACAGCAGCTTTATTGACAGGTGCTATGGTTATGTCGATGGGAGGAATGACGGCGTTTGCAGATACGCCGAAAGAAATTGAAAATATTACACTTACGAAAACAGTGACAACGGATGGCAAGACTTTTGCTCCCAATACAGAGTTTAAATTTACTATTTCAGAAGGAGAGGGAGGAAATATGCAGATTGATGGAAAAAATCAGTCTGTTGAGCCGGGGAGACCGGGCTTATTTACCATTTCTAGTTCTGTACCAAGTGGTCAGGAGAGAAATGATCTGAAATTTGCTCCTGATACAACTCAAGATCCGAAAGGCAGTTATAACAGAGAGTTAATCTATGATGTTAATGATCCTTCAGAAGTTGGCATAAGCAAGCCAGGAATCTATCATTATACTATTATGGAGACGAATGATGGTTATGAAGGAATTACGTATGATGATAAGGAACGCAATATTTTTGTTTATGTTAACTCGAA
Organism: Candidatus Caccovicinus merdipullorum; assembly: GCA_018715905.1. Taxonomy (GTDB): domain Bacteria; phylum Bacillota; class Clostridia; order Lachnospirales; family Lachnospiraceae; genus Caccovicinus; species Caccovicinus merdipullorum. Next base: position 12,568 of record DVKS01000146.1, read on the forward strand.
AGTAGACGAGAATAATACACCCACAGGTGAACTTTATGTTTCTGCGATTATTTGTGAGAAGGATGGCGGATACGAAGGACTTGATCAAGGAAGTTCAAAGACAGGATTAACATTTACAAATGATTATGGTGAAACCAATGATAAAGTTCATTCTTTGAAAGTAACTAAGCATATTCGTGGAAACCAGGCAAGTGCCGGGGATAAGTTTACTTTTGAGGTTACTGTTGCTGGTACGTCCGGAGAGGCATACTGGGTAATTTATAATGAAGGTTTAGATACAGAGGAAAAGCAGTCAGTAGTATCAGGACAAACTGTAACATTTAAAAACGTGCAGGCAGATGGAATTATCATGATTTACGGATTAACTTCAGGAGATACATATACCGTGGAAGAAACGGATAATGCTGGATATACAAAAACTTTTGTAAAAGAGGTTGGTAGCGAAACGGAGAAGGAAGCAGGCAATATCAGTGGAACAATCGAAACAAACAGTGCTGCAGAATTTATTAATGAAAAGAAAGCTGACACCCCCACCGGCATCGCCATGACCTTCGCCCCCTACGCTGTAATGGTAGCCTTCGCCGGCGTATTCGCTGTAATGTTCCTTCGCAAGAAGAGAGAAGACTTCTAATCAACGAATTGTAGACACGAAAAATACTTAATACCATTCCCATCCGTCCTGATGCTGCCTTAATCGACGATTCACAGCGGCGGGACGGATAGGATTCATTCACACTCCAGGAGGTGCACCCATTTGGAACTGGCAGCCAAAGCCGCCAGACTGGGAAATTCCATCTTAAGTCTGATGGCATCTATTATTATCATCATTATGTTCGCCTACGGCGGCTATTCCCTCTGGGACAGCTATATGGTAAACCAGGGCGCGTTCCTTTCCAGCGATCTGCTGAAGTACAAGCCCCAGGTTACAGAGGAAGGCGGAGCCAATTACACCCTGGAGGAGCTGATTGCCATTAACCCGGATACCCGGGGATGGATTACGATTGATGATACCCACATTGATTATCCTATGGTGCAGGGGGAGACGGATATGGAGTATATTAATACAGATATTATGGGCGAATTTGCTCTGTCCGGCTCCATTTTCCTTTCCTGCTTAAACAGTCCGGATTTTTCCGACGCCTACACGCTGATCTACGGCCATCACATGGATAACGCAGCCATGTTCAGCGATGTGATGGAATTTCTGGATGCGGATTATTTTGAATCCCACCAGACCGGAACCCTTTACCTGCCGGATAAGACTTATGGCATTACCCTCTTTGCCTGCATTGAGGCGGATGCGTACGATTCTCTGATTTATAATCCAGGACCGGATTTTCAGACGGGGGAATTGCTGGAGTATTTAAAGACTTCTTCCACTCAGTACCGTGATATCGGTGTGACAGCGGAGGATAAGATTATCGGCCTGTCTACTTGTGTGGACGCCCAGACCACGGAGCGTGCGATCCTGTTTGGTCGGTTAGATGCGAAATAAGCACACGAAGGAGGTGCAAGAGAACATGTTTAAACGAATCAGAAATCTGCTGGTTTCGGTGTTGGTTCCGGCCATGCTGGGAGCCATGACCTTTTCCGCATCAGTGCCTGCTTTTGCCGCAGAGATTGAGCCTTTATCGGTGATGATTCCGGTGGAGGTTACTGTAAGCGGAAGCAATATCCCGGCGGATAAAGAATATAAGCTGGTGATTGAGGGACTGGATAATGCTCCCATGCCGGAGTCTTCTGCCATTTCTGTGAAAAATGGAGGAAGCGCCTCTTTCGGCCCCATCCAGTATACGGTTCCGGAAGATTACCATTATCGAATTTACCAGAATATGGAG
>DVKS01000147.1 GCA_018715905.1 Candidatus Caccovicinus merdipullorum
TTTGCAGAGCAATAACCTCTACTTTAATCTCCCTGCCATCTCGTGTCCAGATAGCAGGGGATTAAGTTATGATATCCGCCCTTTTGAGAGGAATAATTGTCATGCAGCTTATTGCCCTTTTTTCATGGCCTCATACTTCTTTTTCAAATACTTAAACCGGTCTGCATGAATCCCTAACTTTTCCAGCACATATTTTCTCGTGATTTCCCCCTGCTTATAGCGAGAATAGTAAGATTCCCATTCTTCTGGGAATCCTTTGTCTGGAGGTCCGAACCGGACACCGGCATTTTTCGCCGCTTCGATCCCTTCCCGTTGCCTTTTGCGTATGGTATTCCGTTCCTCCTCCGCAATGCTGGACAACACCTCTATCAAAATATTATTTACCATCTCCTGGATCCATTCTTGTCCGGCATCCAACTGAACCATTGTGGTCGGAAGGTCAATTACCTTCAATCGGATCCCATGTTCCTTAAACCACTGCAGTTCCTGTTTCATTTCCTGTTTGTTTCGACTAAGCCGATCCAGAGACTTGATGACCAGAACATCTCCTCGCCGCAGCCCCAAGGCACCTTTTAATGCCTGATACCCCGGGCGGTTGAAATCCTTTCCGCTCTGCTTATCTGTAATAATATTTTCTTCCGGAACATACTTTTTTAGCTCCACCATCTGTCTTGCCAGACTTTGCTCTGCACTGCTTACCCTGGCGTAGCCCATAATTCTTGATTCTGACATTCTTCTGTTCACACTCCATCCGTTCAAAGAGTCGCTTTTGGGGAGAACGCTCTGGCCGGAAGCAGAAGATCGTTCTCCCTGCAGTAACAATACACCGTATCTGACAATACTTCTCTGTCTTCTACTTCCGTCTGATTAATGGTTTGCACGATTTCCTCAAGCTCCTTCCAGTCCACTTCTCCATCGTCTGGCAGCGCCAAGACTTCATGGATGCTGGAAGGCAGGATAAATAGATCCGATCCCATTGCATCCGCAAGCTCTTTTAATACTCCATCATACAACATGGCCGATGCACCCAAATAACCTTCCCGGTTTGTCAAAAGGATCAGCTTCCTCCCTAATCCCGTCCCTTCTTTTTCCCATGTCTGCCCAACCATTTTTGCCGCTTCCTGCAATACTTCTTCCAGTGGTCTTTTTACAGCCGGAAAACGTTGGATCATATTCTGTTCCGCCTCTGCAAGCATCTCTCTTATAGGCACCCGCCACCGGCTCATTTGTTCCTGGGTGATTAGAACAAATCGCCTCTCGTTCCCTTCCTTCCAATGCAGGCCACACACCAGGGCCATATCCCCGCAATTCAGGACACGCGTTGTCTTCAGCAACATTTTATTTCTTTTCCGATTCACAAGCCAAAATACAATCTCTCCCTTTGCCTCTTCCCAGCTCATTTCCTGGATCTGCTCCATAATCAATTTGCGTCGTTCCATTTTTTCTCTATCCTTCCTTCTGAAATGAAAACGGGGATGCAGATCTTCTCCGCATCCCCTCTGCCTGCTCTGTAGTACTTTCTTTTCTGCTACAGAAACATCTTCTTTGCCAGCCGCATCCCATCCCGGAATGCCTCCCGGTAGACCACACCGCAGTCTCTCCACGACCACTCAATACAAGAATCCACCCATTTTTCCATCTTATGTTTTACCTCCGGCGGAGCTTTATCAATTAGGTCAGCCCCCACCTCTTTCCCCTTAACTTCCTTTTGGTGGATCGGTGCCAGAATACGGTCAATCCGATATGTAATCACCTCATCTAAAAATTCATCCAGGGTTGGGTGGGTTCCCTTTTTTCCCTTATTCCTACTTTTATTTCCCTGGCCTTCGCCAGGAATTGAACCCAGCAGTTCTTCTACCAATTCGTAAAGCAGTTCTTCCATTTTTTTCTTCTGCTCCATATCGCACGCCCCCTTATGCCGCATCCCGGCTGCGAGACCGCTTTAAATCTCTCATAGCTTTCTGGTAAATCTCGTCCGTTATCTGTCCCGCTTCCTGTATATGGTACCGGCTCAGCACTTCTTCCAAAGTTACGCCAGTTCGCTTTAATTCCCGTTCCATTGCCTGTTCCTGCTCCCTGCTCAGGCCACTTTGGACTGGCTCGGCTACCGCTGGACTCGTCTGAAATTCATACACTAGCTGTCCTTCCGAATCTGTCAGTTTCAGTTCACAGATGGTTCTCTCCTGGTCATACCGAATCTCTAATACCCGAAAGCATTCCCGGCAGTAGTGTTTCCCGTCCTTTTCCTGGATCCTCGTCTTCCACGCCGGAATCCAGATAGAAGGGGCCGTATATAATTCCCTGCCGATTCCCCAATTAAAGCATGCCCGCTTAAAGCTGTCTGAAGCTCGTCCTTTCTCTTTCTCCGCGCTCCCAGGTGTTCCGACATCCTGTTTTCCGATCCACTGGCCTTTTTCTTTATCCCATACCTCTACGGTACAATACAGATCCCCACCGATTTCCTGATGGCTCCTCTTCCACCCCAACGGCCCAAAGGTTTCGTCCAAAATCTTCTGATCCACTCTGGCATCCTTGAACAGCAGCAATGCCACGCCTTTCTCATTTACCATAGAAATCCGACATTCAATCTCATCCGCCGTCAACATTCGGATTATCCTCGTCCCTTTTTTACAGTCTTCCATATATTTCCTCCTCTCTCAGGCCACTTTTACGGTTAATCTTCGCGAATGGTTTACCTTCACATATTGCTGGTAAATCTCCGGCTGTTCTTCCTTTAGACGCACGGCATCCAGACGGGCAGTTTCCACATTCATCCATGTCACCTGGTACCGGCTGCTCTTCGCCGATTCCCTGTCTTTTAAATATACTTTCAGCTCTTGTTCGATTTTCCGCTGTTCCTGCTCCAGCTCCTTAATTTCTTTCAGCAGTACTTCCCTCCTTTCCAACCTTTTGTCAAATCCCTCCAGACGGATGGAGCTGCCAGATACTGCTTTGGGGTAGTGCTGTCCTAACGCCTCGCCAAAAGCCATGCTCCCATCCGGTTCCGGCATCTTCCTCGGAAGGACATACCGTGTCCAAAAGGCTTCTTCCACTATTCTAAGTTTTCTAATCAGATCATCATCCCAAACAAGTTTCCGATATTGGAATCCCTTACCCAGGATGACCACCGCCAAATACCATTCTTTCTTTCCTGTCACTGCCATATAATGAAGGCACTGGATCCGGTAGTGAGGTGGTATGGCCCCGTCTTTCCAGGCATCTTCCTGGTAAGGGCTGGCAGTCTTGCACTCCAGTCCTGCGTCATGTCCCACAATTAGCCGATCTACATCCGCCAGCATGAAGGGATATTCCGAATCCCGGTACAGGTACCGTGATCGCCTTACCTTTAAACCTGTCGCCTCTGCAAACCTGCGAGCCACGTAGTCTTCCAAATCTCTGCCCTGACGCATCGGCTCGTTGTCCCGCTCCCTCGCCTCTTCCTGAGTCTTATCCAAATATACATGAATCGGACTGGCATAGGGATTCACCCCACAGACAGCCCCCGCATCAGATCCTCCAATTCCGGTCTTTCTCAGTTTCAGCCATTCCTGCCGGCTCATCCCGGCTGTTGGTGTTTTTATTATTCCCATACGCTCACCCCCTGTTATTTTTTAAAAAGTTTAATGATAATTTCAATAATAATCCAAGGCACTTCGTTCTCCCTCCTTCTAATCATTCACGGTATAAAGAAAGAGCCATCCTTGTATAGGACAGCTCTCTTTTTTCGTCTGGTTCTAATTTTTGTTTTTAAAATCCAGGACATACTGCTCTACAAGCTCCAGTAATTCCTTCGCGCAATCAACCCGCATATCTTACCATCTCCGCTGTGCTAATCTGACGCCCCAGTTTTTTCGGGAAAATGTCATTCCGAATATATGTTTTATTAAAATACGCCAGCGTATCCTTAATGTTTCTTAAATGCGGTTCCTTCCAGGGCAAGCACCGCCGTTATCGCATGATAAATGGAATAATACGCTCGATTATTTGCTGCCCGCAGATGACCTGCCGCCATATTCTCAGCAGCAACCTGTAAATCTTCCTTAGCGATATCGATCCGATAGCCGACCAGCTCTAAAATGCGCTTCTTCTCCTCAGGCTGCATAAATGCTCACCCCATCCTTTTCTATATTCTGATAAAACGGATACACCGGCAGCCAGTAGGCAAACTGTTTTTCTCCTATAACCTCCGGCATAATTTTTAAATCATGGACCTCATTAAAATCGTAAGTCAGGCTGGACAGTCTTTCACGACTTCTGCCAATCTCATCTTCCTCCATATCTACCAATATCAAAATATCCACATCGGAATCTTCCGTATAATCGCCTCTAGCGTAAGAGCCATACAGGATGACTGCTTTCAGGGCAGATTCATAAATTTCTTTTGTCAGCTCTGCATATTCTTTTAGAACATCTCCAATATAGTCCGGCATGGAATATTCCTCCTCTCTTTGATATGGATTATGGTTCTAAAATATCATTCCTGTTCCCTAAATGCAAGGCCTTACGCCACCTCAAACCGATTATTCAGAATCCCCATTTCCGCCAAGCTTAAAAAGCTTCCTTCTGCGCCTATGATGATGTGATCCACCAAAGGCAAGCCAAGAACCTTTCCACTCTCTTCCATCTTTTGGGCAGTCACCCGATCCTCCGTACTGGGCTCGCAATCCCCTGATGGATGGTTGTGAAAACAGATTACATAGGCTGCATTGTTCAAAATTGCGTGGCGGAAAATGCTTTTCATGTCTACCAGGCAGCTGTTCACTCCTCCCACCGCCGCAATTTCCAGAGCCATTGGCTCCAGCTTGCTGTCTAAGGACAGAACCAGCAACATTTCCCGGTCTGCCTTCTCCAACAAAGGACGAACCATCTCAGCTGCCGTCTTGGAATCACTGATCCGTTTCATCCCATACAGGCATCGGCTCTCTTTAATCATCTCCAGATGAACGATCCCAACCTTCTTTTTCGGAATAGGCCGTTCCATCATCCCCTGGATTTTCTCTTCCTGGGTATACGCCCTCATGATAATTCTCCTTTCTCCAATCAAAAATAGAGCAGGAACACCTTTCCT
>DVKS01000148.1 GCA_018715905.1 Candidatus Caccovicinus merdipullorum
GGTCTGTCCATAAGAACCTCCTTAAGCTGCGGTATTTTAAGTCGTAAGCCCTCATGCGCCGGCGGGCGGCGCTCCAGCCATCCCGCAAAAGTCTGGCGGCGCATTTGGCATCCCTGAATACATGCCGCCTATCCGGCGGCAGGACTTTCAAAGTAAAAGCAGGTGTGCTGCCTGCTGCAGCGTACCTGAAATGTGCAGGCAGAAATCTGCCAAAACAGCATCTTTAGCATAGCAGAAAACGATGAATCTTACAAGATTATCTTCTAAATTGCTCCGCGCTGTGTTATGATAACTGTGTGGCCGAAAATTTGGCAGGCAGCTGTCCGGTACGGCCGGAGCGGCGGCACGGAGGAAAAAAGAATGATTCAGGAAGCGGTGAAATTTGCAGAACGGGCTCATCGGGGCGCCGTTCGGAAGGGAAGCAGGATCCCGTATATTACCCATCCGCTGGAGGCGGCGGTGATAGCGGCATCCATAACAGACGATCCGGAAGTGATCGCAGCGGCCGTTCTTCATGATGTGCTGGAGGATACCGACGTGACCAGAGAGGAGCTGGAACTGCATTTTGGCAGCCGTGTGACCGGATTGGTTAAAGAGGAATCCGAGGATAAGACAAAGTCCTGGATCGAGAGAAAATCAGCGACAATTGAACACTTAAAAACAGCACCGCGGGATGTGAAGATCATTGTGCTTGCAGATAAACTGAGCAATCTTCGCTGTACGGCACGAGATTATTTTCTGTTGGGAGATCAGATCTGGGAACGTTTTAATGAAAAAAGAAAGGAACTCCACGCCTGGTATTATGACGGTGTGGCCGCAGAACTGAAAGAACTGTCTTCATATCCGGAATATAAGGAGTATGTGCGGCTTTGCCGGCTGGTTTTCCATTCCCAGGGGATTTTTCCGGAGTAAACCCTCATGCGCCGGCAGCCGATGCACCAGCCGTCCCATAAAAGTCTGGCGGCGCATTTGGTGTCATCATGTTATATTTATAGAAATGGAACATGGAAAATGAAGAAAAAGCGACAAAGAAAATATGCCGCCATTTTTTTCGTGCTGCTTTTTTGCCTGTCTGCCGGGGGAAAAACAGCACAGGAACCCATGATGATTGGTTATCAGGGGAAATTTAATGCTGCCGGCTGGTCCGGCTCTGGAAATGATCATTCGCCCTGTCTGCAGGGAGAAGGCTATCTGACTGGTCTGCGCCTTGGACTGGTGAACCGGCCCGGAAAGGCAGAAGGAGAAGTTGTATTTCAGGCACATGCAGAGGGAAGAGGCTGGCTGGATGAGGAACCTCAGGAAGATTCCGGAACAGCCGCGTGGATGGATGAGACAGAGGAAGGGCTGCAGGAGAGAAGGGATTCTGACAGGACCGGGGAGGAAATTCCGGTCAAAGAGGAGCCGCCGCTGGAGGCAGTACGGCTTTGGCTGACACAGGATCTGGAACAGGAATACGATATTTACTATCGGGTCTATCAAAATGGAGGATGGCAGAACTGGACCTCCAACGGATGTGAGGCAGGCGTTTTGGGCGAGGGTTTCTGGATAAGCGGCATTCAGGTCCTGATTCGGAAAAAAGGAATGGATCCGCCTGAAGAAGCGCCGGAAGAAACGAAAGAAATACTGCCGGCAGTGGATCCCAACCGCCCGATGGTGGCGCTGACCTTTGATGATGGTCCTCGGGCATCGGTGACTGACCGGATTCTGCAGTATCTACGGGATGCAGGAGGAAAGGCCACTTTTTTTATGATCGGAAATCGGGTGGCAGCCAATGAAGACAGTGTAAATCAGATGGTTGCCCAGGGCTGCCAGGTGGGAAATCATACATTTGATCATCAGTACATAACAAAGCTGAATCTGACCGAAATGCAGCAGCAGATCGGGGGAACCAGCCAGGCAATTCTGGAGGCATGCGGAATCCTGCCTACAGTGGTGAGACCGCCGGGAGGCAAGGTGGATCAGGCTTCGCTGAATGTCCTGGCAACCATGGGAATGCCCGCAGTTATGTGGTCCATTGATACCAGGGACTGGCAGCACCGGGATGCAGAGAAAACGGTGGAGACAGTATTAAGCCAGGTGACAGATGGAGATATCATTCTGATGCATGATATTTATCCTTCTACGGCAGATGCGGCGGCGGTTCTGATCCCGGCGCTGACAGAACGCGGTTATCAGCTGGTTACGGTAAGTGAACTAGCCATGTACCGGGGCGGTATGCTTCCGGGGCACAAATACAGTAAATTCCGGCCGGAATCGTAAAGCGGTTTCCGGAGACAGAAGGACCGGTGCAGGAGCTTTTCGCTTCATACCGGTCTTTTTTGGTTAAATTTGTAAAAAGCACTTGATTTCTTTTGCGAAGGACGATATAATAACTAACAGGCAGTATCATTCTTATATTGCGGCCGGATATCCGGCTGCCGGTTTGTTCTGAACCGGCTGATTCCAATATCTGAAAAGTGACAGGACTGTACTTTGAAAACTGCATACAAAGAGACAGCATACAACAGGCCCCTGCCTGATTTCTGTGAAGGAAGGAGTATATATGACTCAGAAAACAGACAATCAGGAAGTTGACAGGCAAAAGCTATGGAACAGAAGAAGAGTTTTGCGAAAGGCCGCTGCGTTTTTTCTGACGCTTCTTCTTGCCTTTTTGCCGGCCGGCAGCATGATTTCGGGAAATTTTGCCCATGCAGCCGAATTTAAGATCCAGATGCTTCAGAAGGGGAGCATGCTGGCAGATTACAATTTTTACTTTTTTAATGTCAGGGTAGGCACCGGTATTTTTTACTGGATAAAAAGCGATGGCAGCCCGCTTTTTTGTGTGCAGAAGGACCGGCCGCTTTTAGACGGCCTTGGCGGAGCGGAGGATTCAGAGGAGTTTGGAAGCTGGAAGCATTTTTCCGATCAGCAGTATGAACTGGTTTCTCTGGTGCTTCAAAGCTGCGGACAGAGAAGGGGCGAGAGCCGTGAACTGAAACCAGGAGAATATCTGGCAGGCCAGGCAGCGGTGTGGGGGATTCTTACGGGATACTGGGAAAGCACGGATCAGCTGAGGTCGGAAATGGAAGTGCTGTATGAACATGTGGGAGATTGGAATGAATGGACGGCTGCAGAACTGATTGAGGACGCAAGAAAGATGACAGAGATCATATGCCAGGCAATCCAGGATTATTACAGTGATTCCAGTCCATATATTCCTTCTTTTGCATCCAAATATCCGGATAAAGCGCCTCTGTGGCAAGCCGAATGGCAGGATGGAATATGCAGAATTACATTTGAACAGGGAGACCGTGCGGATGCAGTGAAAGATTTTATTTACGATCTTCCCTCAGGCTGGAGCTGTCAGTGGGAAGGCGACAGGATAACGTTTCAATGTGAAGATCCGAAATCTGGTACATTTACTGTCAGCGGGCATGCGCCGGAAGGAACCAGATTGGGAGAGGGCATGCCCATTGGATTGATTTATATAGTTACGCCATCTTCCTATCCCACCTTTCAGCATCTGGCTTCCGGTGTGGAGATTACAACTCCATGGAGCTGCTATTTCCAGCTTTCTATTCCGGAGAAACCGGATGATACGGGAAGCTGGGAACTGGAGGAGACGCGCTGTTACCGTCACCAGGAGGACTTTGAGGCGATTTATGGCGCCCAACTGGAAAAACGGGACGGGGAAACGGATTTTGCTTTAGAGGGCGCCGTATTTCAGCCGCTGGAATATTTTGACGCATCCCAGCTGGAAGATACCGTGTTGGATGCGGAGCAGATCCCTTCCTGGACAGGCTGGCAGGCCCGCTGCCCGGAGGAGATAACCGGAGATGACGGCAGGATCATCCATATAGACCGAAAGACTTACCATTACGAAAAGACTTATTGCGGCGGACATCCGGAACCGAAAATTTATTATGAAGGAAATTCTCAGACAAGGCGGGAAGAGATCGAGGAAGAGGCATGGGCTGCCTGGGAGGAAGAAGCGGAGGCATGCCAAATGCGGTGTGATTATCACAGCATTGACGGCAGCGGACTTCAGGAACTGGAGGCAGACCGCGATCTGGCTTACAATCAATTCACCAGCCTGGTTTATGGCTATGCATTTAAGGAAACCAAGCCGCCTGAAGGATATCAGATTCCGGCAGAAGGCACAGAATCAGAAAAGATATTTTTGGTTTCTCTCCAGGCTGGCGGAGGCGTCTGGGAGGAGGGCCGGGGACTGCAGATTTCCAGAAAAATAACAAATAGGACAGCAGCGCCGGCGGCTGCGCGAACCGGAGCAGCGGGGCGGACCGCAACATCATCCGCGGCAGCTTCATCTGCTGCTATTTCGTCCGCGGCAGTTTCATCCACGGCTTCCTCATCTGTGGCTTCTCCGTCTGACAGTTCGCGCAGGGAAGAGATGCCCGGTGAAGATAACCAGGATTTTGTAACAGAAGAAAGCACGGCAAGCCAGAGTCAGACGGCAGGACGCCTGACAAGAAGAACCAGAGCTGCAGTATGGCTCACCAGTCAGCTTCCGGCACTGGAGAAAGAAGCAGTGGATTATTCCAGGCTGTATTGGTGTATCGTTGATAACTTCCGGGAGACGCCGGAGGAGACAACGCCGGAGGAAACATTGCCGGATGAGACAACGCCGGAGGAAACATTGCCGGAGGAAACACTGCCGGAGGAGACAACGCCGGAGGAAACACTGCCGGAAGAGACAGCCCCGGAGGAAACATCCCCGGAAGAGACGCCCCCGGAAGAAACACCGGAGGAAACATTGCCGGCAACTGTGCCGGAGGAGTCTGCTTCCACAAAGCCGGAGACATCTGGCAGCGGAAATGGAGGAGGAAGGGAACGGAAAGAAACGGATCCTGCAGTAATCCCAACAGAAGAAGTACCAAAAGGGCCGGCAAGGCAGGGCTGGATCGAGGCCTTTTATGAGGCAGGCACGGCCAGCCGGAGCGAAGCAGGGAAAAATCTGCCGGGGACCGGGGAAGAAGGCTGGCTGATTCCCAAAACGGGAGACAGGGAATGGTCCGATGTTTTTTGTATTGCGGGAGCCCTGATAAGTTCCGGAACTGTGGGAATAATTCTGTGGATCCGGATGCGGAAGAAAGGGGAGCCGGGAAAAAGGAAGAGAGGCGGAAAGTCAGGCTGGATGATTTCTGCATTTTTCCTCCTGACCGGACTCATGTGCGGCGGACAGGATACCTGGGGGGCGGTTATGCCGGAGATGGCTTTGGTGGAGCAGAAGGAAGAAGATTCGGCGGTGATCCGCTATTTCGCAGATGACGAAGAAGGCGAAGAGGAGGGAGAAACGGCTGCGTTTATTCCCGATGAGTGGTATGTGGATGAAAAGGGTCAGACTTACCAACTGGACTTTTATCGTCTGGAGGAATGGGAGATCCCAGAGACGGAAGAATGGCAGGTACGGACAGAGACATTTTATAAAGTAGAGGACCCGGCACAGATTCCCGGTGAACTTTCTGTTACAGCAATGGATGACGAAAACAAAAGAGAAGGAAGGGGAACGCTGAAACGGAATGCAGTAAAAGAAATTTCCGGCAGCTGGGCAGATGATTTTCAAGTATCTCTGACGTTTTATGATTATGGGGCAGAAACCTATCAGCTCGGAGACCGCTTGGTCCCAGGGGAAAATGTTCTGGAATACCTTCTGGAGGAGCAGCAGCTTTTTCTGGAAGCCATAGGATGCAGCCCTCTCCGGTACCGGATCCGGGAGTTTGTCTGGGAGGGAGATATCTACCAAAAAGACGGCCTTCAGTGCCGGAATGCGTTGGCTTTGGGAAGCCGGTTTTTGTCGGATTACCAGGCGGAGTTTACGGGGAATCTCTGGTATCCCCCTGTCTCCAGGACCAGATGGCAGGCTGTTTACCGGATTTTGCAGGAAATGCCGGAAGAGACAGAGACAGTCCGGGAAGAGACAAAACCCCAGGAAACATCTGCCGCTGCGCCGGAACCGGAGACGGAATCTGAGCCGGAAGAAAAGGCAGCGGCCGGCTTCCGGATAACACGGCTTCTGGCAGCCTATACGGTTTCTCTGGCTGTTCTTTTGCCGCTTCTTATTTTCCTGTTATTTTGGGCAGGAAAAAGAAAAAAGAAGGCTTCCCGGAAATAATCCGTCTTTTTGGCAAAATTTTTTCTAAATCATTCAATTGCATGCTATAATAATGCACAGGGAAATGCTGCGTGTCCATGCCTTTGCATGGCGGCACGGGGCTTTGAACCCGCAGAATTATAGAAGAGAAGGAGAGAAAATAATGGCTGTGAATCCGGTATACGAAAAATTAATCTGCTGCTATGAAAGCATAAAGGAAAAGATCCCCTTCCAGCCCAAAGTGGCCCTGATTCTGGGATCCGGTCTGGGAGATTATGCAGACGGCTTTCCGGCAGAAGGGGTTATTGATTATCATGAGATTGCGGGATTTCCCGTATCGACGGTTCCGGGACATAAGGGACGTTTTATATTTACTCATGTAGAGGGCACGCCGGTGGTTATGATGCAGGGAAGAGTCCATTATTATGAGGGATATGCTATGAGCGATGTGGTGCTTCCTGCCCGGCTTATGCGTATGATGGGTGCGGAGATCCTTTTTCTGACCAATGCGGCAGGCGGAGTAAATTATGATTTTTCCGCCGGAGATTTTATGCTGATCCGGGATCAGATTTCCTGCTTTGTGCCATCGCCGCTTCTGGGACCCAATGCAGAAGAACTGGGCCCCCGTTTTGCGGACATGAGCCATATCTATGATGAGGATCTTCAGCAGATCATCCGGGACAGCGCATCCGAAATGAATCTTTCCATTAAGGAAGGCGTATATCTGCAGCTGACCGGCCCGGCTTATGAGAGCCCGGCGGAAGTAAAGATGTGCCGGATCCTGGGAGCGGATGCGGTAGGTATGAGCACTGCCTGTGAGGCGGTAGCGGCCAATCATATGGGATGCCGGATCTGCGGCATTTCCTGTATTTCCAATCTGGCATGCGGAATGACCGATCAGCCGTTAAGCCACAAGGAAGTTCAGGAGACGGCAGACCGTGTGGCGCCGCTGTTTAAAGAACTGGTAACCAGAAGCATCCAGAAGATGGGCTGACAGGAAGACGGGAACAGCGCCTTGGGCAGAGAATGGAAAATCTGCCGGAATATAGGGAATGTTCCCGGGAAACTTCATAGAAAGTCAAACTAAAATTAATAAAAATACTTTCGTTTTCTTAATAATTGTATAGTACAATGACTTCGCAAACATCAACAGACTTAAATATCGAGACAAAAAGCGAGGAGAAATGATTATGAGAAAACAGTATTTGATCCTGGCAGCAGCCTGCCTGACCATTGGCATTACTGCCTGCGGAAACAGCAGCACACAGAGCACAACAGCACAAACTTCTGCAGAAACAGAAGCGTCCCAGGACGCCTCAGAGGGAACAGAACGTACCGATGAGACAGAAACGGAAGGATCTTTGGCAGCAGAAGAAACGGAAGAAGCCGCTGAAAAGACGGTAACAGGCCGCGTAGATGGAATCGACGGCACAGTACTTTCCATCAGCGGACAGAATGATATTGCATATCAGATCGATATTGCAGATGCAGAGGCAGGGGGAAGCCTGGAAGTAGGCCAGGGAGATCAGATCCAGATCGTGTTTACAGACAGTGACGAGGAGGTAAAGACTGCGTTGTCTTATGACATACTTACTTCTGCACAACTGGAAGGCGACCAGGATCCGATCCTTTCTGGCGTTGTTGCAGATGCCTCCATGAATACGATTGCTGTGGAGGCAGAAAGCGGAAACACCTACCATTTTTCTACGGCCATTGCACAGATGGTAACTGGTGATGGTGGAATCGTAATTGGTGAAAACGTGGATGTTACCTACCTTGGCGAACTTCCTGCAGGGGAAGAGGAAGGCCTGGCCCTGCGGGTGATTACAGAGGAAGCTTCCGGAGATGCTGAGGCCACATACAAGACACTGACCGGTTCCCTGGTATCGCTGGATGAGGAGACTCTGGTTTTGGAAACCGATGACGGAAGACAGTTCACCTTTGCTGCGGCGGGGGTCGCGGATCCTGAGGATTATGCAGAGGGCGCTGCGATCACGGTTACTTACCACGGAAGCCTGACCAATGAAAATGCAGAACTGGAAGAAATCGAGGAAGTTCAGCAGGAAGAATAAATTTAGAAATCAAAAATAAAAAAGAAGGGTGCCTCCCAATCATTCCTGATTCAGGAGGCACCCTCTTTATATTTTTAGAAAAAGGGAGGAGAGCTGATTATCTCTAATCAGCTCGAGTATTATGAAAAAAATCTTGTAAACAGCAATGATAACAAAAAAGAGATAAACGTGATTTCTTTTTGTTATGCTTAAAGTATAAAAGGCAATCATGAAGAAATCGTGTTGGTTCTGTAAAAGAATTTTAAATGAATATTGAACAAAATATGAACAGAATGCCGGCGGGTCATTGGTTTAAGAACCGCTTTTTCTTTGCGGAATAGGGCTGGGATATTCTTTTGAATTGTGCTATACTAAAAAGGATAATGATGCCGGGGAGAAAGGACTTTCGCTTTTCCCTGATATCAGCAGGCTGGCCGCATTTTGTGAGACTGCGGTCCTGAGAACAATAATAGAACGAGGAGAATAAACATGAAAAATCCCATTGTTACCATTGAAATGGAAAATGGCGACGTGATGAAAGCGGAGCTTTATCCTGAAGTAGCGCCGAATACGGTTAATAATTTTATCAGCCTGGTAAAGAAAGGCTTCTATGACGGATTGATTTTCCACCGTGTCATTGCCGGCTTTATGATTCAGGGAGGATGCCCCAATGGAAACGGCATGGGCGGCCCTGGCTATACCATCAAAGGTGAATTCAGCCAGAACGGTTTCCAGAATGATCTGCGCCATACGCCGGGCGTTCTTTCCATGGCCAGAGCCATGGCGCCCAATTCTGCCGGCTCTCAGTTTTTTATTATGCATGAGGCTTCTCCCCATTTAGACGGCGCTTACGCTGCCTTCGGTCAGATCATCGAGGGCATGGATGTGGTGAATAAGATTGCTGCAGTCCGTACAGACTACAATGATCGTCCCATGAAACCCCAGCGTATGGCGAAGGTGACAGTGGAGACTTTCGGAGAGGAGTATCCGGAGCCGGAGAAGGCGTGATATGGTTTCTTGGCTGCCTTTGGAAGCCAGATGCAGATTTTGACGGCCTGCAGGGAGTGCAGGCCGTCAGAAAGGCGGATGGAATACAATGAGAGAGTACCGCACCGTCCTGGTGGACGGAATAAAACATACTGTACTCATATCCGATGAACAGGAGGCTCTTCTGGCTGCGCAGGCGGCCGGAAGGGCCGTTCTTGGTTTGTGGGATCCAAAAAAGCCCCAGGATGCTCCATGGGGAATTCCTTTTCTGGCGGAAAAGGAAGTGCCGGTTGATCCGGATTTTCTGGAGCGGGCGGTGCGCAGGCAAAAAGGCCTTCCCTGGATGATATCCAGGACAAAGCGTCTTACTTTGCGGGAATTTCAGGAATCAGACTGGGATGGGGCAGCAGAATTTCAAAAGGAAAAGGACTGTCCGGAAGCGTTTTCCGGCAGAGAGGCATTCCGGGCCTATATTAGGAACCAGTATGGATTTTACCAGTACGGAATCTGGGCCGTAATCGAAAATGAGACAGGGAGCCTGGCCGGAGCTGCTGGCGTCTGGGATATGCCGGATAAGCCGGCTTTTCTTTCCTGTTCGGAGGGGGATCGGGATTCTTTTCTGGAACTGGGTTACTGGATCCGCCGGCCTTTCCGGATGCGCGGGC
Source organism: Candidatus Caccovicinus merdipullorum (assembly GCA_018715905.1). GTDB lineage: Bacteria > Bacillota > Clostridia > Lachnospirales > Lachnospiraceae > Caccovicinus > Caccovicinus merdipullorum. Next base: position 9,795 of record DVKS01000148.1, read on the forward strand.
TGGGCCGGGAAGCGGCTGCTGCGGCTGCAGCATATGCTCTGGAAAATCTCACGGAGGATCTGTATGTCCGGATCCGAAGGGGGAATCTTTCCTCCAGGAAGCTGGCAGAAAGCCTGGGATTCTCTTTCCTTCCGGGGCAGGAAGCTTTGGGACATAAAAAAGAGAAGAACGAGGAGACCGTCCTTCTCTTTCATGGGAATGCGTCGCTGCTGTCGCTTCCTAATCGTTCAAAATAAACCGTATCCAGGCAATAACGGTATCCAGACGAGCGGTGTTGCTTACGATTCCCATATAGCAGTTGGGGGTAATGGACACGCCGGTAGCCTCCGGGAAACGGGTATTGCTGATATTAAGACCGCAGGGAATCTCTTCTCCGCTTCCATTGGCGGCATACAGAATCTGATCCTGAAGCTGCTCCTGCAGATCTTCCGGAAGAACCTCTT
>DVKS01000149.1 GCA_018715905.1 Candidatus Caccovicinus merdipullorum
TGTCCGGTGAGAGCGTGCTGAAAGAGATCCTTAAGGCGGAATAAACCATCATCCGGCGGCAGACTATCAGAGTAAACCTTCATGCGCCGGCGGGCGGCGTTCCAGCCATCCCATGAAAGTCTGGCGGCGCATTTGGCATCCCTGAATACATGCCGCCTATCCGGCGGCAGGACTTTCAAAGTAAAGGCCGGAAAGAAGAGAATGCGGCAGCAGTTTCAGACTGCTGCAAAGATGCAGAACGGAGAGAAAATATGGATAAAAAAAAGATATTAAGCGCAGTAGACCACACCCTGTTAAGTCAGACTGCCCGCTGGGAAGAGATCAAGAAGATCTGCGATGATGCGGTTTCCTACGGCACGGCATCGGTGTGCATCCCGCCTTCCTATGTAAAGAGAGCCAAGGAATACCTTGGGGACCGTATGGCAGTCTGCACTGTTATTGGTTTTCCAAACGGCTATCAGACAGAGGCAGTGAAAGTGTTTGAGACACGGGATGCCATCGAAAACGGGGCAGATGAGATTGATATGGTGATCAATTTAGGCGATGTAAAGGATGGAAATTACCAGAAAGTGGAGGAGGAGATCCGCCGGGTGAAGGAAGCCTGCGGTTCAAAAATTCTGAAGGTGATTATCGAGACCTGCCTTCTTACGGAAGAAGAAAAGATCCGCATGTGCCAGGCAGTGACCGATTCCGGGGCAGACTTTATAAAGACTTCCACAGGATTTTCCACGGCAGGAGCCACCTTTGCGGATATCCGGCTTTTTGCCGAACACGTTGGAGAAGGCGTGAAGATCAAGGCGGCAGGAGGTATTTCCTCTTTTGCGGATGCGGAAGAATTCCTCTCCCTAGGAGCTTCCAGACTGGGAACCAGCCGTCTGGTAAAGCTGGCGAAAGAAGAACAGGAAAATCTGTAAAAACCTGCCGCGAAAAAAGGCCTTGAAAAACAAATATACCTGGTGTATAATCGTTACATGAAATCGCAGGAGATTTCAAATGTTATGCGGAAGTGTAATTCCTGGAATGTTCGACACTCTTACCTTATTTGAACCTACAGTATGACATAAGGGATTCCAATATTTTTAGGCGGATGTCAGGCCTCCTTTGAGTGGAAGACAGAAGTCTAAGTGCGGTTGCCCACCTAGCAAGGCTAGGCGTCAATTAGTAAGAACCGGCATTTTGGGATTACCAAAGATAAAAGCAGCGAGAAATCGCTGCTTTAATTTTTACAAGGAAAGGGTTTTTTCATGGAACAAAATCAGAAACAAAAAGCATATGTCCGATGGGGAATGACGGCTTTCTGCGTAATTGCTGCCAGCATTGCCTTCGGCTATCTGCTTCTTAAGATTCAGTGGCTGAAGTCCGTGGGCCTTATGCTGCTGTCTATCCTGATGCCTGTTATATACGGGGCTGTGCTGGCATATCTTTTGACGCCGGTGTATAACTGGTGCGTGAAAAAGACGGACGTTAAGCTGACCAGGTGGATTTCATCGAAAAAAAGCCGGAGACGGATCGGAAAGACAGCGGGTACCGCAGTAAGTCTTCTGGTCCTGATTATTGTGGTGGTGGGGCTGTTTGCCATGCTGATCCCGGAACTGCTGAACAGTGTGCACAACCTGATGGAGGCGCTTCCGGAGAATATGAATAATTTCAGCAGCTGGATGGAACAGATCCTTGCAGATAACCCGCAGATCGGCATATATCTGCAGGATTATATGAACCAGGGCATGGAATGGCTGCGGCAGTGGTTTTCCCAGGTGCTGGCGCCGAATCTGAACACCATCATTGGAAGTCTCTCCAGCGGTATGTTCAGCTTTTTTAACTGGGTAAAGAATATTCTGATCGGACTTATTGTGATGGTGTATTTGCTGAACATGAAAGACAGCCTGGTGACCATCGCAAAAAAGATCGTGTACGGTACCGCTCCTCTGGTGTGGGCAAACCGGATTATTGAAGAAGTTCGGTATATTCACAAGGTCTTCGGTGGTTTTATCATTGGAAAGCTGGTAGATTCCCTGATTATTGGAATTCTCTGTTTCCTGTGCATGAGCCTGATGAAGATGCCTTATGTGCTTTTGATCAGCGTGATCGTAGGCGTGACCAACGTGATTCCATTTTTCGGACCATTTATCGGTGCGATTCCCTCTGCCGTTCTGGTGCTGCTGGTAAATCCTATTCAGTGTATTTATTTCCTGATCTTTATTCTGCTGCTTCAGCAGTTTGACGGGAATATCCTGGGCCCGAAAATCCTGGGAGAATCTACCGGAATTTCCAGCTTCTGGGTGCTGTTTTCTATTCTTTTATTCGGAGGGCTTTTTGGCTTTGTGGGAATGATCATTGGTGTGCCCACTTTTGCGGTGATTTACCGGCTCCTTTCCGATGGAGTGAAAGCTTCTCTGCGGAAAAAGAATCTTCCGGAGGATACGGCGGCGTATGAAGGGGTTGCTTATATTGATGAAAGCAGCCGGCAGCTGTACCGGCTCCAGGAGGCACAGGAGATGGAAAAGAAAAAACAGCAGAGGGATCAAAAGAATCCGGCGGAAAAAGAAAGAAAAACGGATCATTAAAATTGAAGGGAAAACATGAGCAGAAAATCATTTATCATAAGGTTCGGGGGGATTTTTGCACTGGTCTTTGTGCTGATCGGACTGATTCTCTGGCTGGAGCCGGAGCAGGAGGGCATATCCAGAGCCCAGGCAGCCAAAGCCGCGGCGCTCTTTCAGGTTTCCAGAGAGGAGTGCATTCAATATTCCGAAGAGAAGGGTAGTTCCCACTTTTCGGACAAGGAAAAGAATAACTGGTATGTCATCTACATGGATTATCTGTATGACCATGGAGGAATGAACCTGGAATATACAGAAAGCACGGCAAGGGCGGCACAGCAGCAGCTGACTTACCAGGAGGCCCGGCTTCTGGCCGGTTTCCTGGGAGAACGGTACGCCGACCGGGTAAATGTGAATTCCAGTAACCGGGACGAGCCTTATCCGGCGAATCTCTGGTGGTCTATCTATGAGGAAGCGGCATCCAAAGAAAGCGGGCCGGAGGTTATGGAGGTAATCCTTTACGGGACGCCGGCCAATGTAGAGGGAGCGGAAAGCTGGACCTGCTACACCAGCGGAGGGGATTTCCGTTTCGAAGGACTGGCCCTGGATCAGTATCTGGATCAGAAGATTCTGATTTTCGTCCGGGACGGGGAAATGGCAGGGGTAGGACGCCTGATTTCTGAAGATGTAACGTACGAAAATGTCTGGGTGGAGAATGTTGAGGACGGGGAGCTGGCTGTCCATGCCGGTTCTATTACCAGGACATTCCCTCTTCCTGACAGTGAGAAGAATGGGGAAAATGTACTACATAATATCGTAGACCTGACCCTGGAGAAGGGCCGTCTTACAAAAATTACCATCAAAAAGGACCGGATTACGGGAAAGGTGCTGTCGGTGGGCGAGGATTATATCGAGATCGAGGGTTACGGACAGGTTCCTCTGGCTCCTGCTTTTCGGGTATATAAAGTCTACGGAGAATATGAAGAGCAGTCTAAGTCTGACATTTTGGTAGGATACGATCTTCAGGAGTTTGTGGCGGCCGATGGAAAGCTGTGCGCGGCTCTGATCGTCCGGCCCTTCCAGGCTGACCGGATCCGTGTTCTCTTAATGGATAATAATTTCCAGAACATTACCCACAGTCAGGTGACTGTCACATTAAACTGCGATGCGGTAATGACCTATGGGGAGAAGGAAGACAAAGAGGAGACGGTGAAAGCCGGGACCCAACTTACCTTTACCCCGGAAGATGAGATTTTCTCCGGCGGACGTGTGGTGATTACTCCTTCGTCGGAGGAGGAAGGAATCCGCATTGACAGTCTGAACCGGAGCCAGGGAACGCCGGTATATGGCGGAAGCCTTGAGATCTGCCTGGCAGAGAATGGTCTGGCAGTGATCAATGATGTGCTTTTGGAGGAATATTTAAAGAAAGTAGTGCCCAGCGAGATGCCGGCCAGCTATGAGCTGGAAGCTTTGAAGGCGCAGGCGGTCTGCGCCAGAACTTACGCGTACCGGCAGATCATGGGCAACAGCTACAGCCAGTACGGCGCCCATGTGGATGACAGCACCAATTACCAGGTATACAATAACATTGCTACCAATTCCCGCACGGACCAGGCGGTAGATGAAACTTACGGGAAGATCCTCTGCTATAACGGAGAACCGGTGGAGGCCTATTATTATTCCACATCCTGCGGTCATGGAACGGACGGAAGCGTCTGGGGAAGCGATGGCTCTTCTACGCCGTATCTGCAGGCCGTGGAACTGCGGGATCAGAGAGGCACCCGGGATCTGACTTCCAATGAAGCATTTTCCGAGTTTATCAAAAATCCCGATGTGCCGGCTTACGATTCTTCCTTTCCCATGTACCGGTGGACGGCTCTTTATAAAGGAACAACTCTGGGAAATCAGCTGGGCATGTCTCAGATCGATTCCATACAGATAGAAGAAAGAGGGCCGGGCGGCGTGGCAAAGAAGCTGGTAATTACCGATGTGGATGGAAATACCAGGACCTGCCAGGGCCAGATGGATGTCCGCAGAACTCTGGGAAGCAGTGAACTGGAGATCGAGCGGAAGGATGGGACCTCGGTGGAGGGATTAAGCCTCCTTCCCAGTGCATTTATTACTGTGGAGGAAGTGGGAACGGCCCGGGACGGAAGCAAGCTTTTCGAAATCTACGGCGGCGGCTACGGCCATGGGGCCGGAATGAGCCAGAATGGCGCCCAGGGGATGGCCCGGGAAGGAAAGACCTTTGAGGAGATTTTAAATTTCTTCTATCAGGGTACTGACCTGGAGGATAAGAGCCTGCAGGGAAATGGATGACAAAGGAGAAAAGGAAAATGGAAAAGGGAATGGGGGCAAAAAGACAGGATCCGGCCAGGATTCGAAAGCGCAATGCCGGTTTTGCAGCATTTTTTATCAGTGGCATCTGCGCCATAAGCTGCGGAGTGGTGGTAAGCCTTCTGCAGGAGAGGCTGGGATTTGACTATGCCATGACAGGGACGCTTCTTTCTATGATGAATATTGGAAATCTGGCAGCCGGTTTTGCAGCGGCTTTTCTGGCCGGTAAGATCGGGATGAAAAAAAGCGTGATGCTGCTAACCATCGGATATGCTGCAGGCTATCTGATCATGGCCTCTTCCGGATGGATTGCTCTTTTGATGGCGGCGTTTTTCCTGGCAGGAATCGGAAAGGGATCTACCATAAATACCTGTACGATCCTGGTAGGGGATAATTCAGAGAACCGCACCAGAGGCATGAATATCATGCACGGCTGTTATGCTTTCGGGGCTCTTCTCTGTCCCTTTCTCATCTCGGCAGCGGGACTTATATCTCCGGTTTTTCCCATGGCGGCCCTGGGCCTCTGCGGTCTGATCCTGTGGCTGATCTTTGCTGCCGCGCCCATGGAGGAAAAGGAGAAGGAGAAAAAGAAGGGGACCGACTGGAGCTTCTTAAAAAGCAGGAAGTTCTGGATCCTTACCGGTCTTTTGTTCTGTCAGAACGGAGCGGAGACCAGCGTGACCGGATGGCTGGTAACGTACTTTAAAGGAAGCGGGATCCTGACAGGAAACTTAAGCACCTATACGGTGACGGTGATGTGGCTGGCTACTCTTGCAGCGCGGATGCTTTTTGCTTTTGTATTTCCTATACGGAAGGCGGAAAAGGCCATGATCCGCATGTCCATAGGCTGCATCGTCTTTTATTTTGGCCTTATGCAGGCGGGAAGCCAGTGGCCGGCTATTCTCCTTCTTTTTGCTTTTGCTGCGTCCATGGCGGGAATGAATCCCACTGCTGTGGCATGCGCCGGACAGATGACCAGCGTGGCCAGCATGGGGATCATGCTTCCTGCAGCCAGCAGCGGCGCGATCCTCATGCCCTGGGTTATCGGGCTGGTGGCGGAACATGCGGGGATTGGCACCGGTATGTTCTGCAACATGCTTCCCTGTGGGGGAATGCTGATCCTCAGCATGCTGGCAAAAAAAGAACGAGAAAGAGTGAAATGAAAATTGTGCAAAATGCGCAAAGATAACAAAATAACCTAAAATAATTGTATAAATTAACGAAAAATAACATTGACATCGACTGCGTAAATGTATATAATTGGAAGCAAATCGTTGTTTTTTTGCGTGACGATTCAGCAGATTTTTATATCTGCGCCTTACTGCAAAGTGTTTAGGGGTTTCGGCGTGTTATATACGCCGGTGAAAGGAGCGCTTATGGAACAGCTAGTGTCACTCGTTTACGCAGTCTCATTTTTTTCTGTACTTATTGCTTTTGCTTTCGCGGTTTATCTGTATTTCTGGGTAAAAAGCCAGCCGGTCCAAAACAAAAAAATACTGGAAGTCTCCGGCCTGATCCGGGCAGGGGCCAATACTTTTATGCGCCAGGAGTACGGTGTTCTGGCGAAATTCGCCGGTGTGGCCGCGGTGGTGATCCTGCTTTTGCTTCCGTCCCCTATATGGACGGGAGGATTTACGGATAACATTGCCATGGCCATAGCTTACCTTGCCGGTACAGCGTTTTCAGCTCTGGCCGGTAAGATCGGCATCCTGGTGGCTACCCTGTCTAACGGGAGGGCAGCAGAAGGCGCATCCAAGGGCATCCGGCCGGCTTTCCTGATCGGATTCCGGGGCGGAGCGGTCATGGGTCTTTCTGTGGTGGGTTTCTGCCTCCTGGGGGTTATGGCGGTGCTGATCATCGCCGGAGATGCCAGCATTCTGCTGGGATTTTCTTTCGGTGCCAGTTCACTGGCTCTTTTTGCCAAAGCCGGCGGCGGAATCTTTACCAAGACGGCGGATGTGTCGGCAGACTTAACCGGCAAGGTGGAACTGGGGATTCCGGAAGATGATCCGCGGAATCCTGCGGTAATTGCAGATAATGTAGGCGATAACGTAGGCGATGTGGCCGGCATGGGCGCGGACCTGTTTGATTCTAATGTGGCGGCTATGGCATCGGCACTGGTTATGGCCCAGTCCCTGGATCAGGGAAGGGGAGCCAATACGGCTATGGTATTCTGCTATGCTGCAGTGGGTTTGATTTCCTCCATTATCGGAATTGCCTGCGCCAGAGTAGGGGAGAAGGGAAATCCCACCCGGGCACTGAATTCTTCTACCTACAGTACTACGGCTCTGTTTCTGATCCTGACGGCGGCGGCTACGGCCCTCTTAGACGGGTTCCAGTGGAGGATCTGGGGTGCAGCGGCTGTGGGCCTGATTGTGGGCGTGATCATCGGCATTACCACCGATTACTTTACCGATGACAGCAAGCCCATCGTCCGCATGGTGGCTCATGCGTCCCAGTCAGGTTCGGCTTTTACGATTCTTTCCGGTATTTCCTACGGCTTTATTTCCAGCCTGCCGGCTATGGTAGGCATCGCCATATCGGCGCTTACCGCATATAAGATCTGTGAGCCTCTGGGCGAAGGATACGCCCTTTTCGGTATTGCCATGGCTGCTGTGGGCATGCTTTCGATTGTGGGAATGATCATCAGCAATGATGCTTACGGTCCCATCGTGGACAATGCCAGAGGACTGGCGGAGATGGGCGGACTTGGCGAAGATACGATCCGCATTGCCGATGAACTGGACAGCGCGGGAAATACCGTAAAGGCAGTGACCAAGGGATTTGCCATCGGAGCAGCCGGCCTTACCGTTATTTCTCTTCTGGGTGCATATATGTCGGAGGTAAATGAGTCGCTGGCTGCAGCTGGGAAGGAGCTTCTGACCGGATTTAACCTGATGGATCCCACGGTGTTCTTCGGTATTCTGGTGGGCGCCTCCATCCCGGCGGTATTTTCTGCTATGCTGATGCTGGGCGTGGATAAGAACGCCCAGCGGATGGTAAAGGAGATCCACCGGCAGTTCAGGGAGATCAAGGGACTGCGGGAAGGAAAGAAAGGCGTGTCGGCGGATTATGACAAGTGTATCCAGATTGCTACGGACGGTGCGTTAAAGGAACTGATTCCCGCAGGCGGCATGGCCATCGTGGCCACGATCCTGGTTGGCTTTATCGGCGGCCCCAGTGCCATTGGCGGTTTCCTGGTGGGAAATATTGTAAGCGGCCTGCTGCTTGCGCTGTTCATGTCGAATGCAGGCGGACTTTGGGATAATGCGAAAAAGTACATCGAGGCCGGAAACGAGGGCGGCAAGGGCTCGGAAGCCCATAAGGCTGCCGTTACCGGCGATACGGTCGGCGATCCCTTTAAGGATACGGCAGGGCCTTCCATCAATACCCAGATCACGGTAGTGTCTCTGGTGGCCTCGCTGATGTCGTCTCTGTTTGCCGCATTTTCCTTATTTGGGTAAGGATTTCGGATGAATACAAAGTTACTGAAGTGTTTCCAGATTGTGTATGAAGAAAAGAGCATTAACCGGGCTGCGGGGCGGCTCTACATCACGCCCCAGGGCTTAAGCCGGAATATCCGTCAGCTGGAGGAAGAGCTGGATGTGCAGCTTTTCCAGCGGACGGCCCGGGGGATGGAGCCTACGGAGAGCGGCCATTTCCTTTATGAGAAGTCCGGGCGGATCATCAGAGAACTGGAGGAGATTGAAAACGGCCTGCGCCAGCTGAAGAGGCGGCGGGAGAGGCTGCGGATCGGCTGTGCCAACGGCGTCTTAAATCTTCTTCCCCTGACGATGATTCTGGCCTTTGGCGGACTTTACCCGGAGATCACCCTGGAGTGGCGGGAGTACCCCAATGACCAGGTAAAGGAGAAGCTGATGAATTCGGAGATCGAGTACGGATTTGTGATCGGGAACTGGGAGGAGGAGGCGGTGCAGAGCAGGCGTGTCTGCGGCTGCCAGCTTTGTCTCCTGGTTTACGAGGGTCATCCTCTGTACGAAGAGGAGCAGGTAAGCTTAGGGTGCCTGAAGGGAGAGCGGCTTCTTTTGATGAATGAGGATTTCCGGCTGTACCACGATGTGACCGGTATGTGTGCGGCCCGGGGATTTGTTCCGGATATTGCGGCCAAGACCGCGGACGGGGCAGGGCTTTACCGTCTCTGCAGCCAGAAGGTAGGACTGGCCGTGGTTCCGGAATTTTTCCGGGATGAATTCCGGATGGAAGGCGTCCGGGCCATTCCCTTTGAGGAACATTTTTTGTGGGAAGTGTACGGCGTCTGCCGGCGGGAGACGGCCGGCTACGAAAATATCCGGCTCTTTGACCGGTATTTAAAAGAACAGGCCGGACTGTAAAAAAAGAATTGCTGTCTGTCAAGGGAAGGTTGATGGGCAGCAATTCTTTTTTGTGGTAGAGTAATGTTAAGAGGTTGAGGTCAAAAATCCTCTTGCAGGCAGGTTTGCATCGGATTTTCGGCCTTGGAACCCAGGTATCATGTTAAAAAGGAACAGGAAGGAGAACAGGGATGAAGTACCAGAAACTTTTTACCCCGGTAAAGATCGGTTCCGTCACCATAAAGAACCGGTTTGCCATGGCGCCCATGGGGCCGCTGGGACTGGCAGATGCCCAGGGCGGATTTAACCAGAGGGGGATTGATTACTACACGGAGCGGGCCAAGGGAGGAACAGGCCTGATTATTACTGGCGTGACCTTTTCCGATTGCAAGGTGGAGACCCAGAGCATGCCCAACTGTCCGAACTCCACCTATAATCCGGTTCATTTTATCCGCACCAGCCGGGAGATGACGGAACGGGTCCATGCATATGGAAGCAAGATCTTTTTGATGATGTCCGCAGGCTTCGGCCGGGTTACCATCCCCACGAATCTGGGTGAGTTCCCTCCGGTGGCGCCCTCTGCCATACCCCACCGGTGGCTGGATAAGATCTGCCGCCCGCTGACGGCGGAAGAGATCCGCAGCATCGTAAAATCCTTCGGGGACGGCGCATACAATGCCAAAAGGGGCGGCTTTGACGGTGTGGAGATCCATGCGGTACATGAGGGATATCTGCTGGATCAGTTTGCCATCTCCATGTTTAATCAGCGCACGGATGAATACGGAGGTTCTCTGGAAAACCGCCTGCGCTTTGCAAAGGAGATCGTGGAGGAGATCAAATCCCGCTGCGGGGAGGATTTTCCGGTGGCCCTCCGCTTCAGTGTAAAGAGCATGATTAAGGACTGGAGAGAAGGCGCCCTTCCCGGCGAGGAATTTACGGAAATGGGCCGGGATATTGAAGAGGGCCTTCAGGCAGCAAAGCTTCTGGTGGAGTACGGCTACGATGCGCTGGACACGGACGTGGGAACCTACGATGCCTGGTGGTGGAATCATCCGCCGATGTATCAGAAGAAGGGGCTGTTCCGTCCTTACTGTAAGATGGTAAAGGAAGTGGTCAATGTTCCGGTACTTTGCGCGGGCCGGATGGATGATCCGGATATGGCCCTGGAGGCCCTGGAAAAGGGTGAGTGCGATATCATAAGCCTGGGCCGGCCTCTTCTGGCAGATCCCGATTATGTAAATAAGCTGCGGGCCGGACGGGTAAAGGAGATCCGTCCCTGCATCTCCTGTCAGGAGGGCTGCATGGGAAGAATTCAGGAATATTCCATGATCAACTGTGCAGTAAATCCCCAGGCGGCCAGAGAACGGGACATGGCCTATGCGCCTGTTTTAACCAGCAGAAAGGTGCTGGTAGTAGGAGGCGGCGTGGCCGGATGTGAGGCGGCCAGAGTCCTGGCTGTCCGGGGACACCGGCCGGAAGTGTACGAAAAGGGAGGATGCCTTGGCGGAAATCTGATTCCCGGAGGCGCGCCGGAATTTAAGGAGGACGATCTGGCTCTGGCGGCCTGGTATGCCGATGCCCTGGAGAGGCTCCATGTTCCCGTACATTTAAACCATGAGGTGACGAAGGAAGAGGTTCTGGCCGGAGACTGGGATGCCGTCATTGTGGCCACCGGTTCTTCACCCAAGACCTTCTCGCTGGGGGATGATGATCATGTATACACGGCTTCCCAGGTGCTGTTAAAGGAAAAGGACTGCGGGGAAAACACGGTCATCGTAGGCGGCGGCCTGGTGGGCTGTGAGACGGCGCTGTGGCTGGCCCGGCATGGCCGGAAAGTGACTATCGTGGAAGCGCTGGATAAGATCCTGGCGGTAAACGGCCCTCTGTGCCATGCAAACAAGGACATGCTGGAGCGCCTGGTGCCTTTCAACGGAGTGGAAGTGGTGACCGGAGCAAAGGTGAAGAGCTATCAGAACGGTGTGCTGACGGCAGAGACGGCAGAGGGAGAGAAGAAGATCTCCTGCAACAGCGTGATCCTGGCTGTAGGCTACCGGGAGGAGGATTCTCTGTACCGGCAGCTGGAATTTGATGTGCCGGAGATCTATCTGCTGGGTGATGCCAGGAAGGTTTCCAACATCATGTATGCCATCTGGGATGCTTTTGAGGTGGCCAACCACATTTAATCTCCTCCCTGCATAAGCTATAGGAAAGGAAACGGGAAAGGGAAATGCGCATATGCGGGACATTACCTTGTGCCATCCCAGACTGCAGCTGCTGGCAGGACAGCTGGTGGAGGAATGCAGCCGCCAGGGCCTTTCCATAAAGATCGGGGAGACTCTTCGGACGAAGGAGGAGCAGGACGCCCTTTATGCCCAGGGCCGGACGCGGCCGGGGGCAATCGTCACCAATGCGCCGGGAAGCTCTTACAGTTCCTACCACCAATGGGGGACGGCCTTTGACTTTTTCCGCAATGACGGGAAAGGCGCGTATAATGAGGAAGGAAGATTTTTTGACCAGGTGGGAATGATTGGCCAGTCTCTGGGGCTGGAATGGGGAGGCAGCTGGAAAAGCATCGTGGATAAACCTCATTTCCAGCTCCCGGACTGGGGCAGCACTACTGCGGGAATCCGAAAGCTTTATGCTTCACCGGAAGAATTTATGAAAACATGGCCTGCGGCAGAGGAGAAGACCGGCTGGATCCGTGATGCCATCGGCTGGTGGCTGCGGAATGAGGACGGAACCTATCCCAAGAACCAATGGAGGCTGATCGATCACCACTGGTATCTGTTTAATCCGGACGGATATCTGTGTACCGGATGGCACCGGTGGGATGGCACAGCCTGCGATCCGGAAAACGGCGGCGGAGACTGGTATTTTCTGGATAATACTGCGGGCAGCCCCTATGAGGGAGCCTGCTGGCATACGAGAGAAAACGGAGCCCAGGAGATCTGGCATGTGGAATAAATGGATAAAGGAGAGGAACAAAGATGGAATACAGAAGATTTGGATCGCGCTGGGGCTTTTTGATACGGAGAAGAAGCAGTATCGGCGGACGGAATTTACCGGCCTTATGGAGATTACTTCCCTGGTTGGAAATATTTCTGAAATGAACGGGAAGCCCTATCTCCACTGCCATATCACTGCCTGCAGAGAAGACATGACGGTAGTGGGCGGACATTTGAACGAATGCCATATTTCCGGAACAGCAGAGATCGCCGTCGATGTGATCCAGGGAACAGTAGGCAGGCGTTTCAGTGAGGAGATTGGCCTGAATCTGTATACGTTTTCCGAGTAAACCTTCATGGGCCGGCGGCCGACGCACCAGTCATCCCGCTTATTTATGCAGTATTTTCTGACGGGTGCAGGAATGCATCCGTTTTTTATAATTCAAAAACAGTAATGATTATTGTTATTGATAAATGTTATCCGATTAGCCCCCTTGCGCAGAAAAAGAAGATCTGCTAAGATAACTATAAGTTAGTCAAAACTAACCATATATTGCCAGTAATCAGAGAATGGCAGCCGGGATGCTTCCCGCTGCCGGATGAAGAGACAAGGAGGAGCTATATGTCATTAATCGGAAAAGAAATCAGTGAATTTGCGGTACAGGCTTATGTCAATGGAGAATTTAAGGAAATCACCAAAAAGGATATCCTGGGGAAATGGTCGGTGTTCTTCTTTTATCCTGCGGATTTTACCTTCGTGTGCCCTACGGAGCTGGAGGATCTGGCCAATAAATACGGGGAATTCCAGGCAGCAGGCTGTGAGATTTACAGCGTTTCCTGCGACAGCCATTATGTGCATAAGGCATGGCACGATGCGTCCAAAACCATTCAGAAGATCCGGTATCCCATGCTGGCAGATCCCACGGGAAAACTGGCCAGAGATTTTGAGGTGATGATCGAGGATGACGGCATGGCGGAGCGGGGGAGCTTTATCGTGAACCCAGAGGGAAAGATTGTGGCCTATGAGGTGATCGCCGGGAATGTGGGAAGAAATGCAGACGAGCTGTTCCGTCGGCTTCAGGCCTCTCAGTTCGTGGCGGAGCACGGTGATCAGGTGTGCCCGGCAAAATGGCAGCCGGGAGCCGAAACCCTGAAGCCAAGCCTGGATCTGGTGGGACTGATCTGATGCTGACGGAATAAGCCGGATTTTTCTGACAGGACAGGAAGAATTGATGCAGCAGAAAGGATATTCATGGAACAGAAGGAAAAATTATACGATGTGATCATTATCGGCGGCGGCCCTGCAGGGCTGGCTGCCGCCATCTACACAGCAAGGGCCAGATATCGGGTTCTGGTGGTGGAAAAAGCCGGGGTGGGCGGCCAGATCACCATCACATCGGAGGTGGTCAACTATCCGGGGGTGGAGAGTGCCAGCGGGAGTGAGCTGACCCGTGCCATGAAAAAACAAGCGGAAAATTTCGGGGCTGAGTTTCTCATGGCTGAGGTGCTGGATGTGGAGCTGGAGGGAGACGTAAAGACGCTCCACACCACTGCGGGCGATTATCAGGCTCTGGGTGTGGTCATTGCCACCGGAGCAAATCCCAGGAAGCTGGGATTTAAGGGGGAGAAGGAATTCCAGGGAAGAGGCGTGGCATACTGTGCCACCTGTGACGGAGAGTTTTTTACCGGAATGGAAGTGTTCGTCATCGGCGGCGGTTTTGCGGCGGTGGAGGAAGGGCTTTTCCTGACCAAATATGCCAGCAGGGTGACGCTGATTGTCCGGGAGGAGGATTTTACCTGCGCAAAGGCCGTGTCTGATCCGGTCTGGAAGGAGCCGAAGATTCGGGTGGAATTTAATACGGAAATTGTGGAGGCCGGAGGAAAGTCGGTGGTCTCCCATGCCCGGTTCCGGAATAATCAGACGGGACAGGCGTGGACGTATGATGCCGGAGAGAACGGCGGAATCGGCATTTTCGTCTTTGCCGGATATGTGCCGAATACGGGATGGCTGCAGGGAAAGGTAAAGTGTACGCCTCAGGGATATCTGGAGACGGACGCCGACCAGAAGACCAGCATAGACGGGGTGTACGGCGCGGGAGACGTGTGCGTGAAGAACCTGCGCCAGGTGGTTACCGCGGTTTCTGACGGCGCGGTGGCAGCCACGTCTCTGGAAAAGTATGTCTCTGCCCTTCATGAGAGGAAGAACATCCCTGATCTCTGGCCCATGGCCCGGGCTGTGATGGAAAAGAAGAGAGGGGAAAGAGAGGAAGAGGGAAGCCGGGAGGACCGGGAACATCTCCGGAAGCAGAAGGCGAATGACAGAGATGCTGCTGAGGAAAGGACGGGAAACGGATTTCTTTCTCCGGAGATCCGCAGTCAGCTGGCGGGAATATTCCCTAAATTTTCCGGCAGGGTGACCATCCGGGCGCGGCTGGATGACAGCCCACTGGCAGGAGAAATCAGCGGCTTTTTAGGTGAGCTGGAGGATCTGACTGACCGGGTCCGCTGCATCAGGGAGAATCTGCTGCCGGAGGAGGCAAAGGTGCGGAGAGCTGAGGGAGAGCTTCTTCCGGCCATGATCCTGGAGCGGGAAGACGGAAGCGGAGGGAATATTGTTTTCCACGGCGTTCCCGGCGGCCATGAATTTAATTCCTTTATCATAGCCCTTTATAATATGGCCGGTCCGGGACAGGCCATGGAGAATTCTGTCCGGGAAAAAATCAAAGGGATTCACAAGAAGCTGAATGTGAAGGTCATGGTCTCCCTTTCCTGCACCATGTGCCCGGAGGTGGTCATGGCTGTACAGCGCATTGCCGCAGAGAATGACCATGTGACCGGACAGATGGTAGACCTGATGCATTATCCGGAACTGAAGGAAAAGTACCGCATCATGAGCGTGCCCTGCATGGTGGTGAATGACAGCCAGGTTTACTTCGGAAAGAAAAATCTGGAGGAAGTGGCAGAGCTGCTGGAGCAGGCGCAGTTTTTATGATGGTTATGATGGGCCGCATTCTGCAGGCAGCCGCACCAGAAAACGGGAACCGCGGCCTGGATTGATGTCCACGGAGATGGTTCCGTGATCAGGTGTGAATTTGACTGCATTGGAGAGGAGATTGGTCCAGACCTGGAGCATCAGCTCTTCACTTCCGTAATAACTGGTTTCCGGCAAATCCAGATCCATCTCCAATTCTTTTTGGGACCAGACCGGTTCCATGGAGAGGATGGCCCGGCGCAGCTGTTCATCCAGAAGACAGTTCCCGGACCATTTTGTTAAAATTTAAGTTCATGTCCTGTATGATTTCTTCTCCACGGTTTTTAAGAAAAATATGCAGACTACCATAGAAGGCAATGAAAGACAGATCGCCGCATCAGTATCTTCGGCCTGGGCCAGTCTGCAGACGGCAAAGCTTTCCTATGATCAGGCAGCGGCAGATCTTGCGGGGAACATGGAACAGACCGCCTGCAAGTGGAATGCGGGTATGATTACGCAGTATGAGTATGAAGATCAGCAGTCTGCACTGGTGCAGAAGCAGCTGGCGGTGGAGACAGCAAAGCTGAATCTGATGGATACCTATGAAACATACCAGTGGAACGTGAACGGTCTTGCTTCTGCAGAATAGAAGAGATGAGATGAGAAGAATACAATACATCCATTCGGGAAATGACAGACAGCACGGAACGAAGCCGGAATGACTACAAAGCCATGCAGGAAGAACTGCGGGTGGCAGAAGGCGATGCCGAGTGGAGCCGGGATGAGGCGGAAGAGGAAGGCGACATGGAAACGTATGCAGAGGAAGTTTCGAACCGGATGGTCTATCAGTCAGCGATCCGAAGCTACAATGATATGATTGACAGCCTGGATGATTATTCTACCACAAAAAGTCAGAGGACCCAGGAAAAGCAGCTGACAAACAGCGCCCAGAGCCTGATGATCTCTTACCAGTCTTTGATAAATGCAGAATCTTTATCAGGAGGTCCTGGATGCCAATATTTCTTTTGATGCGGCCCGGACCGGTCTGGATTCAGCCAGGATCACATGGGAGAATGCGCAGGAAAAATACAGCATGGGCATGCTGAGCCGTACGGATTACCTGCAGGAACAAAGCAGCTACATTCAAAAGGAATTTGCTTTCCAGACGGCGGAATTAAGTCTGTTTCAGGCAATGGAAAATTATTATTGGGGCGTAAACGGCGTGATGACGCTGTCATGACGGCGGGCAGAATCATATAAATAATATGAAACCAAAAATAAGAGGCGGTTTTATGCTCTGGAAAAGCTGCTGCGGTGTCTTTGAGGGCGGCGGTGTGCGGGGAATCGGTCATGTGGGAGCGGCCTGTGCCATGCAGGAGGCAGGCTACCAGTTTACGGATCTGGCCGGTTCCTCGGCCGGCGCCATTGCGGCGGCACTTCTTGCTGCCGGATACAGCTGTGATGAACTGAAAAAGGAAATGGAATCTCTGGATTACATGAAATTCAAAGGAAAAGGTCTTGCAAGCCATTTCGGGCTCCCTGGCAAGGCCTTTTCCATTGTCTTCCGGCTGGGAATTTATAATACGGTCTGGCTGGAAGGATGGGTCGGGGAGATGCTGAAGGAAAAGGGGATTTACACTTTCGGAGATCTGCGGAAGAAAGGACGGATCCTTAAGATTACAGCCAGTGACCTGACAGACCGTCGGCTTTTGATTCTCCCGGACGATCTTAAGGATTTCGGGCTGGATCCGGATCTTTTTTCCATAGCCAGGGCAGTGCGCATGAGCGTTGGCATACCGGTGTTTTTTCAGCCGGTCCGGCTGCGGGACAAAGATGGAAGAGAGCATCTGATTGTGGACGGAGGGCTTTTAAGCAATTATCCGCTCTGGATTCTGGATCACCAGGC
>DVKS01000150.1 GCA_018715905.1 Candidatus Caccovicinus merdipullorum
AAACGGGATCTCTGGAGCGGAAATACCACCATAGGATGCATTATCACCAATGCAAAGCTGGATAAATGCCAATGTGCAAAAGCTGCCTCCATTGCCCACAATGGATTTGCCTTAAGTATCCGGCCAGCCCACAGCACAGCGGATGGCGACACCATATTTGTAATGGCATCCGGACAGGCAGAAACATCCCCAGATGCATTTTGCGCCATGGCAACTCAGGTTATGGCCCGGGCAGTCTGCCGGGCTGCTTTAACTGCTGCTCCTGCCTATGGGCTGAAAGCCGCATCCGATTTTCAGAAATAGAAGAAATCCAGGATATCCCCCACAGGGATTTTTCTTCCATCCTCCAGAAAAATCGTTCCGGAAAATCCGTCAATCTTTTGGACGATTCCCTCTGCCGTCACATAGCTGCCTCCCTCTTTCTTCTCATCCGGCAGAAAATATGTGACGCAGATCTGCGGATGCTCTGTAATCTGCTGGGAAAGAATTCCAAGTTTCTGATCCAGAACGGCTTTCGCACTTTCATCCAGTTGGATCTTTTTTCCCGTGTATCTTGCCGTCTCCCGGATCACATCGTCATATCCGCTCAGGGCCGCAAATGGCAGAAACTGTGCGGCCCTCTCCGCCAGGGGCATATGGGGACGGCGTTCGGAGACATGATGAGGCAGATGGATAATATCCTCATACCCATCTGCCTTCTGCATTTGCATCCCGTTATTTTCTTTTTTCATGCTTTATGGCCTCCGATCTGTTTATTTCTTTCCATGGCCGTGGCCCCCTCCTCCAGATTCATCCCCTTCAGTATGGCATTCTTTCCATACTTCTTTTTAATGGTCAGCATCGCTTCCTGCAGCTTCCGTTCCTTCTCTCTGTCCGCCTTTTCTTCCTGACGTTTCTTTTCAAGGGCTTCATAATCGGTAAAAAGATCCAGCTGTTCATAAGCTTCCTTCTCAGGCACCGACATTTCTTCCACAGTACGATTTGCCGTAAGATTCAGCCGGCGCACCAGAAGATCTCTATTCATGATCCGGTCAAACAATTCCATGGCGGCAGCAGTAAACTCCTTTGCGGAAGAAGTCGGCGCTTTTAGGTTGATGGTGCCGTGGGCATGTTTGGGAATCTGCCTTCCGTACCGGTCTTTCTTGATCTCTCCTGCATACTGTTTTCTCCGGTCAGGATCTTTCAGATTCTCGATATCATAGCCAATGGTAAGGACCAGCTGGTCCGATGCCAGTCCTTTGTCCACCAGAGCAAGGGCCAGCTGATCAGCCATTTCCCGCACCACCAGCCTGGCCTGCTTGGCTGAATAGGGACACGCAAGCACCTGTCCGGATCCTATGCTGCTTGATTCCGGCTTGTAGGCCTTGATATCCCGGATCGTACATGGTTCCCAGCCCCAGGCATGATCGATCAGAAGCTCCGCATTTACGCCAAACAGACGGTAAAGAAGATCTTCATTGTAGTAATCTGTTTCCTTTCCCAAAGAACACCTGGCAATATCTCCCATAGTGTAAATTCCATGTTCTGCCAGCTTTCCCGCATATCCCTGGCCCACCCGCCAGAAATCCGTCAGAGGGCGGTGATTCCAGAGTCTGCGGCGGTAGGTCATCTCATCCAGCCAGGCGATCCGCACCCCGTTTTCATCTGCCGGGATATGCTTTGCCCCAATATCCATAGCCGTCTTGCACAGATACAGGTTCGGCCCGATACCGGCAGTGGCAGTGATCCCTGTATTTTCAAGAACATCCAGAATGATCTTTCTGGCCAGTTCCCGGGCGGAAAGCCCATAAGTCTTTAAATAGCCGGTGGCATCTATGAAAACCTCATCGATGGAATACACATGCATATCCTCCGGCGCAATATATTTTAAATAAATCTCATAGACCTGCCTGCTGCGTTCCATGTACACCGCCATCCGCGGAGGAGCTACTACATAATCCAGGGCCAGTGACGGATCTTCGGAAAGTTTTCCCGCATCATAAGAAGATCCGGAAAAACAGCCGCCTGCATTCCGCCGCCTTAAAGCATTGATTTCCCGTACCTTCTGCACCACTTCAAAAAGCCTGGGGCGTCCGGGGATGCCCCAGGCTCTCAATGATGGGGAAACTGCCAGACAGATGGTCTTTTCCGTCCGTGATGCATCGGCTACTACCAAATGAGCCGTCATGGGATCCAGCCCCCGGTCCATACATTCCACGGAAGCATAAAAAGATTTCAAATCAATAGCGATATAGGTTTTCTCTTCCATTTCCCTGCTTTTTTTCTTCCTTTCCAGTTTCCGGCCTGTCCATAGATAAAAAGACAGTTCCCAGAATTGCCCCAAATCCGATCATCTCCATCACGCCGAACCGCGTTCCCAGAAAGACCGCAGACAATACCGTAGCAGTAGCCGGTTCCAGACATCCGATCAGAGTAGCCTTTACCGGTCCAATATACCGGATTCCCTGTAAAAACAAAGAAAAACCAGCTGCTGTGCCAATCAGAACGATAATTGCAATCATGAATGCGCCAAACAGATCTATATTTTCCGGAATCTCCCACACACCAACGAAAATTCCAAGAACGATTCCGCCAATCAGCATTCCCCATCCGGTAATCACCAGATTCCCCCATTTGCGTACGATAGGGCGGGAAAGAAGGGTGTAAAACACCACGCCCACAGCTGCCGAAAGGCCCCATGCAAGACCGGCAGGTGAAACCATCATTTCCGCAGGGTTTCCATGGGTAGCTACCAGATACGTTCCCAGGATGGCCAGCACAATGGCAGCTGTCTGCCGCAGTCCGATGCCGGTACGGTTCCAGACTGCCATAACTGCCGCCATCATTACCACATTCAAGCTCTGCAGAATCGTAGCCGTGCCGGAATTCGAATGGGCAATAGCCGCCAGAAAGCTGTACTGGCAGTACAAAAGTCCAAGGATGGCAAAGGCCAGAAGCCACAAAAGATCCGTCCGGTTCTTCATTACGCCAAAAAGTCTCTGCTTTTCCCGCGGAAGGACCAGAGCCAGAAGTATAACACCTGATAAAATCATGCGCACTGCCGTAAGCCAGTCGGATTCCATCTGATATTCAGAAAAAAGATACTGGCTGCACACACCGGATATGCCCCAGCCGGCTGCGCCTGCTGCTGCAAATAAATTTCCTTTTACGCTGTTATTTTTCTCCATTTTCTCTGCTCCGCAAACATTTTCTTATTCTTATTTTTGAAAATCCGGTCCCAGACCGATTTCCTGTCAATCATACCGCAAAATGCGGAAAATGTCATTCCGATTCTGCATATTTTCCACATTTTCTTGTATTTCTCTGCGGGTTTTTTTATAATGAAAAAGAACAAAAGGGGGAGGATTTTTCGTATGAAAAAAACAAATTACATTTTAACAGCAGCTCTGTGTCTTGCCTTAACCGGTCTTACGGGGTGTTCCGCACCGAATACGGAAGAGGATTCCGAATCATCCAGTGTCATTCAGCTTTTGAAAGATGCCGCCCGAAAACTTCCCGGTTCTGCCGGCGACATGGCAGAACTTCTTTTTGCGGAAGATACAAAAGCTGCTGCAAAAGAGTCGGAACAGGCTGCAGACGATACGGCAGCAGAGCCTGCAGCCAAAGAATCAGCTGAAAATGATTCCATCAAAGAAGATTCTTCTGTAATTAATAACGGCGGCTCCGTAGTCCGCATTCATGGCAATGATTACTTCTGGAAATACACTTCAGAGAGCATCGCTTCGGATGGAGTCTTTGCCCGCTATTCCTTCCAGCCAGACTCTGTCAATGACATGGTCTGCCGTCATCCGGACGGTACTGAGGAAACCATATTCTCAGCAGCAGGAAATGGTTCCATATACATTGCAGGAGACCGGATGTATCTGGCGTCTTCCGGAAAAATGTTTTCTGTGAAACTGGACGGAAGCAGCCCCATAGACTATGATCTCTTCACCATCTGGGACTCCATTCCGGAAGCCGGGCTGGTGATCGGCTCCTCCGCTGCCGTTCCGGGCGTCCAGATTATTTCCAGCGAAACCGGATCCATGGAAACCCTGGCAGGAAGTGAAAACACGTTTCCTTCTTATGCCGGGACTCTGGGCAATTTTCTTTACTATTCTGCAGCAGATCCCGACAGTCAGGAGCCGATTCTCTGGCAGTATGCCCTGGACGGCTCCGGAACCCTTCGGGAAATCGACCGTTTCTCCATAACAGACGACCGTTTCTCCGATTACGGTGAAAATGTCTCTATAACCCAGACTGCTATGTTAGATAACTGCCTGTACTATTCTTACGGTTTCTACGCCGGAACCGGAGGATTTTTCCAATCCGGAGGGATTAACTGTGTGGAACTGGATGAGGACGGCGCTCCTTCCAGGCACAGCGTATGCACAGAGTCCATCAGTGCAGAAGAATTTGTAGTGGAAAAACGGGATGGAGATATTTTCCTGTACTATATTACGGAAACTCCCGGCTCTTATATAGGATTCTGGGATGATTATCCTTATGATGGATGTACCGTAAAAAATCTCTCTTCCGGTGAGACCAAACCGTCTTCCTTCCGCCTTTCCCGGCCAGGTTCCTTTGTCCTTCTGGACGGTGCAGTCTGCACATTGGAAGAAAATCAGGCCGCTTACAAAACCCTTCTGTCCCAGGAACTGGTTTCTTCCCTGGGATGTCTGGAAAATCAAAAAGGCACAGAGGAGAACCTGACAATCATCCGTGACCTGGAAGTGGTCGATCAGGATATTTTCTATACCGCAGAAACATCCCAACATGACAGCACTCTGGATATTGGCTGGCGTCCCGGCTACCGCAGGACAGAAAGCCGCCGTTTCCTGCAAAAATCCGGTCAGGAACAGCCCCAGCTGCTCTTTGCCTATTGAACGGGAAACCAGTTTTCAATGAGCTGCAGACGGCATTCCAGCCTCTACAGCTCATCTTCATTTCCAACCAGCGTGATCATAGCATGCCAGTCAATGTGCTGATCCTTAATCTCTTTCCGGACTGCCGGCATATAATGTTCCAGCATGGGAAGTAAGATCAGCGCCGCTATGCCTGCGGTGAATCCGCCGTTATACAGCACCAGTCCGCCGTGAAGCCCGCCGGTGGCAGTACACATGGCCGCGCAGATAAAGCCCGCCGCCATTCCTGCCCGCACGCCGTATCGCCCTGCCACAGGACAAAGCCCTGTGGCAAAAGCTGCACCGTTGATATACGCCTGGGTAGAAATGGACCAGGCAACCTCCCTGCCGTGAATGGTACAGGAAAGCAGTGTGACCAGATACAGAAGCTGGTATCCCAGGATAATGGGCCAGACATTCCTTGGATGCTGTCCCATGGCATTAAAGGTAAGGGCTGCCAGAATTACCCCCAGGGTAGGCCCGGTAAAACCGGCGCCTTCCGTAATATAGGTAATGATCTTTATATATAGAAGGAACAGCGTTCCATTGCAGCCAATATTGATCAGACAGACCGGCATTCCGTATTTTTCCGCAAAATCACTGGCATATCCCGTGTCCTTTAAAAGGGCTCCATATCCCCGGAAAGTTCTTCCGTTGAGAATCCACCCCGCCAGAATACAGATCAGGAACACAGACAGCAGACAGACTGTGCTGAAATGGATGTAATTGCGCCCGAAACTTTCATAAATGGGATTCCCTCTGGTGATACTCTCCGCTGCCGGAACACCAAAGGTCTCATACAAAAGATTATACAGAAAGAAACCGAACAAACCGAAGGCAAGGCCGCCGTTATACAGATTATACCCTTTGTGCCAGGCCTGGGCCCCCGGCAGGATAATCGGAACCGTGTACCCTAAAAGAATACTGAAAAACAGCGCAAGGACGGCGCCATAGGGAGAAATCTGCAGCTGGCCGAATACATACTCTGTATCGCTGGGATAACGAAATAAAAACTCGCTGATAAAAGGGGCAAAACTGGTGGAAAACATGCAGATGTGAAGATTCTTCTTGAAATTCAGCCCCTTATCGTCCAGATAAAGAAAAGGCGCCAGAAAACAGGGCCACATATTCAGGAAGTTCAGCCCGTAAAAGCAGTGGGCCACCACCAGAAAATATCCGGCAAGTGTATTGGCGCGGGATTCTCCCTTTAAGAGCAGCATAAACGCAAAGCAGGCAAGGCCGCAGGCGCCGGCATTTAAAAGAGCGCTGGCAAGCCCCCCTACCGCAAAATAATCCGTCACCAGAGGACAGGGAGAGATCATGATCATGTACCAGCCATGAAATACGGACCCCAGTTCTCCGGTATAGACGGCTGCCGCTGCAGATGCGGCCAGAAAGGCCAGTGAAAATCCAAGGGCAATGCCATTAATAATTCGGCTGTTGTTGGCAGTTCTGCTGCTTTTCGGCTCCATAGAAATCCCCCCCGGCAATGAATTTTAACATTATTATAGCATCCTGCCGCAGACAAAACAATCTGAATATCCTGAAACTCTTCCAAAGCAAAAGGAGCGTGCCCCCTCTCATAAGGCCAAAATTCGTTTTATAAAGGCAGATGAAAACTTTACCAGCAGCGTCTTGTTCCTGCTTTTTTTATATGCTATGATGAATAATGAGCCGGAATTTTACCGACAGCCGCCGCGCATCTGCCATCCCTGATTCTGTTCTACCGCCCGGCGACATACTTTTACAGCCAGGAGAAATGAAAAAATGCATACAAATCACGAGAAACCAGAAATCAGCTATTTTTTCAGCGGTGAATTTCGGGAATACCGGAATCTCTTTGCCGCCTACTGCCCGCCTCCTATGAAAATGCATAAAGGGATGCTCCTCTGCCGCCATGGTGAGACAAAAGGGTGGATGTATTATCTGTGCCGGGGCCAGGTAAAAGTTTATGTCAGCAATTATCAGGGAAATGAAAGGATGGTGGCCATCCTTGGAGAGGATTCTGTTGTGGGGCTGGACTGCTTTCTGGGAGAAAAGACCTCGCTTATGAATATAGAATGTATGACCGACTGCTGGATCATGCCCCTGCAGAGCAGCACTATGGAAGCCCTGATCCGGGAGAATCCGGATTTCGCGGTAGATCTGACGCGCTATTACTGTAAGGTTATGCGGCAGCTTTGCTTTGATGCGGAAAATCAAAGCATCAGCAGCATCCTGATCCGTCTGTCGTCATTCCGCCCGGTTCATAATCGGTTCCGCTCAAACGTACAATAATCGGAAAATCTTCTCCCACATATTCTTTACAGCGTGTAAACACCTGCTCCAGGAAGCGGAAACGGTTTTCCCTGCTGCCGCCATACCAGTCCTTTCTCTGATTTGTAAAAGGAGAAAGGAAATTCGTGATCAGGTAGCCATGGGCCCCATGAATCTCTACAACCTGAAAACCTGCATTCTTGGCTCTCCATGCCGCTTTTCCGAAGTCTTCTACCAACTGATGAATTTCGGCTATGGTTAGTTCCTGTGGAATGGCAGCCTGTCCGTATCGCTGATACATCAAAGGCCATGGATTGGGAGAAGCCGATTTCATGGGCGGCCCCAGAAAACGCTGGCGTCCGCAATGTTCAATCTGAATGCAGGGTACGCAGTCATTGTTTTTAATGGTATCCGCCAGCCATCCCAGACCTACCATATATTCGTCATCGCAGATTCCCAGCTGGTTGGACGCAGATTTGCTGCAGTCCCGGTCCACAAAGGCATACTCCACAATAATCATGCCCACCTGGCCTTTTGCCAGATCTTCATAGCACCGCACCAGCCTGGAAGATACAGAACCATCCATATGGCTTAATCCCGTAGTCTGCGGCGCCTTGCAGATCCGGTTTTTGATCTCCACATTTCCGATCCTGCAGGGACTGAAAAGAGTTGGAAATTGATTGGTCATAGCATACGCTCCTCTCCTTAATAACTTTTTTCATACCATTATTATACTCTCCTCGCCGCTTTTCCCTGACTTCGAATGCATCTGTTTTTTGCGGAATCATTGTATCAGAAGATACTATTTTCTGCGAAAAAATGTTGCAGAAAGCAGAATGTTATAGCACAAAAATGGACGCATAAGCAGTCCTCTTGTAACTACCTATGCGCCCATCTGTTTCGTTTATGCTTTTCTGCAATCATGCCTTCCAGCCATGACTGCCGTATCTTCTTTCTTTATCCTTCGATGGAAATATATTTCTTATTTTCCACAGCCGGTTTCTCTTCCTTCTTCGGGATCGTCATGGTCAAAGTACCGTTCTCAAACTTTGCCTTAATATCCTCTTCCGTCAGCTGGTCGCCTACATAAAAGCTTCTGCTGCAGGAACCGCTGTAACGCTCCCGGCGGATATATCTGCCCTGATCATCTTTCTCATCCTTGTTGTTCCCGGAAACAGCGCTGATGGTCAGGTAGCCGTTCTTTAACTCGGCCTTTACATCCTCCTTCTTTACGCCGGGCAGGTTCATGGTAATCTCATATCCATGATCCGTATCCTTAATATCGGTATTCATCAGACTGGCGGTATTTGTGCTGTAACGTCTGAACGGGAAATCAAAAAAGTCATCTAATAAATTCTCACCAAAAATACTGGGCATTAACATATATCATCTCTCCTTTTCTTTCAATAAATCTCTTTCTGGAACTGGAGAGGAAGGAATGGAGACCGGGAAGATTTTCTTCTGTCTCTTGTTTTCCCCTTTCTCTTGTTCTATGTGTAATATAACACATATTATTAGCACTGTCAATAGGTGAGTGCTAATGAATTTGTGAAAAAAGTGTGAAATCTCGATTTTCCTTGATTTTGCAGTGATAAGATTTTCCTGCCTGCACTTCGGACAAAATTGCAGCAAAAACAGGCAGAGGAAAGCAAAAAAGGAACTCGGTATGGTGCGCTCCGTAAATGTGGCCTGGCAGGAACAGGACAAGTCCCATGACCGGGGGCCGGAACGGTAAAAAGTACGGCGTTTTTGCGACCCTTTTGCACACATAAAAGCCGCCGTACAGGTTTCCCCATACAGCGGCAGACGGTTTACTTGCCAAACAAGTCGCTGTGCGACCCGGTGCGGGCCAGCGCCGCAACCTTCTCCAGCAATTCAATTTTCAGGCCGCACTTGATTGCCCGTTTGTAGTCCTTCTTAAAGCCGGTTGTGTACTTGACAGTGTACTTTGCTTTCCTCATTTTTTCAGGTCAGCAAACAACTCGTCAAA
>DVKS01000151.1 GCA_018715905.1 Candidatus Caccovicinus merdipullorum
TCTGCCGGATCTTATTTTCCTTTCAGACAAGTATACCATTTTCTTCCTTTTTATGCTACAATAACATGATGATACCAGGAGCAAAAGTCCAGGAAATACAGTACAAAAAAGAAAAGTCAGGGAGGTTTTTATGGGAATCGGCAGCCGGCTGAAAAGCAACTGGAAACATGACAGAGAAACATTAAAGGCGCTGCCTTTCCGGCAGAAGCTTGGCTTCCTTGCAGATTATTACCGGTGGGTCATCCTTCTTCTTCTGATCCTGTTTCTTCTGTTTTATTATATAGGGGATCTGGTCTGGCAAAGCCATCAGACCATTGATCTGCAGGGATTTTTCTTAAATGACAGGCAGGATCTTTTTCCCGCCCGGAAACTGACCGATGAATTCAGCGATTATCAGAATACGCCTTCGGGCCATCGCATTGCCTTTGAGGATTCGCTTTATGTGGATCTGGATTCTTCCAGTGAATACAATGCTGCCAGCCAGGGAAAACTGGTTGCCTACATTGCCGCCAGAGAACTTGATTTTTTGGTTGCACCGGAAGAACTTGCCCGGTATTATGCCCAGTCCTTCCTTTTGTATGATCTGGAAGAACTTCTGCCCGCCAGCCTGGCGGAATATCTTCAGGAGGATTTTTACTATGCCGCAGACGGAACCGGCAAAGAAAAGGCGTGCGGACTGAACCTCTGCCGCTCCCGTTTCCTTCAGGATCCCGCCTATGACGGAAAAGAGCAGTACTACCTTCTGGTTCTGTCCTACACGCCTCACACGGATGCTATGGTTTCCTTCATCCGGTACGCTTATAACTTAGACTCATGATCTTAAACAGCCGGCCATCTCGCCCAGTGAAGCAAAGACTGCGTCCGGCTTATATTCTGCCGTTTCCACATCTTCCAGGGCAGCTTCCCCGGTAAGCACCAGGAAGCCTCTCGCCCCATGTTTAACCCCTGCGGCAATGTCCGTATACAGCCGGTCTCCCACAAAAGCTGTCTGGCTGACCGGCACACGGGTATGTTCAAAAATCATCTTTACCGTTTCCTCATAAGGCTTCCCCAGATATTTCGGGAATCGGCCTGTGGAAAGAGAAATGGCGCTGCAGATGGCGCCGCAGTCGGGGATAAAACCTCCCGGCACCGGGCAGTTTACATCCGGATGGGTGGCCAGATAGGCTGCGCCTTCTCGGATAAAAGTACAGCCCTTCTCCAGCTTTTCGTAAGTCAGAGTCTTATCAAATGCCACCAGCACCACATCCGGCGCTTCCTCCGTCAGAGTGATGCCGGCTGCCCGCATGCTCTCTTCCAGGGACGGGGTTCCCAGCAGATACACGGATGCTCCGGAAAATTCCGTATGCAGATACCGGACTGCCACATCCCCGGAAGTCATAATCTGACTCCGATTAATAGGACAGCCTGATCCCGAAAACTTTTCCATGTAGCTTTCCGATGTCCGGGAAGAATTATTGGTAAAAAACAAAAATTTCTTCTTTCTGCGCTTTACTTCTTCAATGAAGTCCAGCGCTCCTTCAATCACAGACTGTCCCATAAAAAAAGTGCCGTCCATATCCAGCACGAACAGCTGCGTCTCCTCTAACATTGCCCGCTTCTTCTCATCCAAGTTTCGCTTCTACCCCTTTCTGCAGAAGGGGGCAGACGAAAAGTCTGCCCTTCTGCGGATTCTTAAGCTTTGTCTACCGCTTTTGTTGCGATCACCGGAACGCCGGTGCCTGCACAGTCTTTAATAATCACATCTCCGATGGCTACCGGCGCTTCTGCCGATGCCTTGTGGATTTCATCCATTACATCAAATATCCGGTTTTTGGGAATGTCGGACTTTGTCTTCACTGACACCATTCTGATCACGCCGTCCTTCACCCGCACACTGGAAGTAACAATCCTGGTGGGGCTTAACACTTCCTTCTTCGCGTAATCTTCACCGCGCCTGCATGTATTTCCGCTTACTGAAATCTCCTCACCATCCATCCTGACGGTCAGAGGACAGCCTAACGGGCAGCCGATACAGATTAATTCTCTTACCTCCATCTTACTCCACCTCCGTGCGGATCACGATATTTTTTAACTCCGGATAATCCGAAAAGCTCTCTTTCTTTAATACGATCTGTTCCATCTCTCCCGGCGCCAGAACCTTTTTTTTGCGGCGGATCACCGGAACGCCGTCATAGTAAACCGTAATGTACCGGTCCCGATACACATCCGCCACACGGAAACGGACCGTAACCGAATCCTGCATATTGATAATATCCAGAGTCTGGGGAACGGTATAGCGCACTCCGTTTTCCGCAGTAATCGCCACTTTGCGGCCCGCCTTTTTCTCACCGGCCTTTACGTAAGCAGCTGCATTTTTTCCCGCCAGAGACGCCTCTTCCGATACATAATCCACCAGGTCATGTACATGCAGCACATTGCCGCAGGCAAAAATACCTTCCTGGCTGGTTTCCAGGCAGTCATTTACCTCCGGTCCCGAAGTCACCGGACTCATGGCCACGCCAATTCCGCGGCTCAGCTCATTCTCCGGAATCAGGCCTACGGAAAGAAGAAGAGTATCGCAGTCATAATGCTCTTGTGTTCCGGGAATCGGCTTCCTGTCCGGCCCTACCTCTGCCAGAGTAATGCCGGTAACCCGCTCTTTGCCCTGAATGTCCACCACTGTATGGCTTAATTTCAGCGGAATGCCGTAATCATCCAGACACTGAACAATATTCCGCTTAAGTCCGCCGGAATAAGGCATCAGTTCTGCCACTACTTTAACCTTTGCTCCTTCCAGAGTCATCCGTCTGGCCATAATCAGACCGATGTCCCCGGAACCCAGAATGACCACTTCTTTTCCTACGCTGCAGCCTTCAATGTTCATCAGACGCTGGGCCGTTCCTGCTGAATAAATGCCTGCAGGCCGATATCCCGGAATGTTCAGTGCTCCTCTGGGACGCTCCCGGCATCCCATGGCCAGGATCACAGCTTTGGCTTTTACCGTAGAAAGGCCGTCCTCCCGGTTAATGAAAGTAACTTCTTTTTCCTTGCTGATATCGATAACCATGGTATTCAGACGATATGGTATCTTCTCCTCCTGTGCCATAGCGATGTATCTGGCCGCATATTCCGGCCCGGTCAGCTCTTCTTTAAAGGTATGGAGACCGAATCCGTTATGGATGCACTGGTTTAAAATTCCGCCAAGACAGCTGTCCCGCTCCAGGATCAGAATATCCTGAATCCCGGCTTTTCTGGCCGCCACTGCCGCTGCAAGACCGGCCGGTCCTCCTCCGATAATGACAATATCATGTTCCATCATAACGCTGCCCCCTCCTGCTTCTCACCGGTCAGCATATTGGAACCCGGTGCATTTTTGCAAATTTCTTCCATTGTGACTCCCAGCTCTCTGGCCAGTATTTCCATGGTTCTGGGCGTGCAGAAGCCTGCCTGGCACCGCCCCATTCCCTGGCGCACCCGGCGCTTGATCCCGTCCAGGGAAACCGCACCAGGACTGCGGCGAATGGCATCGAGAATCTCTCCTTCACTGACACCTTCACAGCGGCAGATAATGGTGCCGTATTCCGGATGCTCTTTAATCAGAGCTGCTCTCTCCTCCCGGCTCATCTTTTCCGGTCGGATAAAGCCTTTCCGCTTTCCATTCCATGTCTCCTTCCTGGGAGCCTGAAGCTTCTCTGCCACAAGTTCAGCCAGATATACGCCAATGGCAGGCGCACTGCTTAATCCCGGCGACTCGATTCCTGCCGCATCAAAGAATCCCGGCGCATCCTCCGCCTCTCCGATGATAAAATCATCTCCATCCTCGTGAGCACGCAGGCCGCAGAAGGAAGTAATCACCTGGCGGAATGGAATATCCTTCACTCCAAGTCCAGCCTTCTGCATCACTTCTGCCAGCCCCTCCGCCGTGGTTGCCGTACATTCCTTATCTTCAATATCTTTTGCCGTAGGACCGGTCAGAAGATTTCCATGTACTGTCGGCGCTACCAGAATTCCCTTGCCCAGCTTTCCAGGCAGCTGAAAAATTGTATGAGATACATGGGAACCGGCTTCCTTATCCAGAAGGCAGTAGTCGCCCTTTCTTGGGGTAATGTGGATCTTTTTTTCGCTTACCATATTGTGGAATACATCGGCGTAAACACCAGCTGCATTTACAATACAATCTGCATAAAGAACCGTATCCTCCGCCTTCAGCACATATCCCGTATCATGCTTTTCTATAGACCGGATCCCGGTATTAAAGGAAAATTCCACACCGTTTTCACAGGCATTTTCCGCCAGGGCGATGGTCAGGCCAAATGGGCAGACGATGCCGCCGGTGGGCGCATACAATGCAGCCGTCACGGAATCCGTCACATTGGGTTCCATGGCCCGTACCTGGTCGCCGGTAAGGATCTCAAGGCCCTCCACGCCGTTTTTTATGCCCTTCTGGCGCAGTTCCTCCAGGGCCGGCATATCTTCCTGAGAAAAGCAGAGAACCAGCGAACCATTTCTCTTAAAGTCAAACTCCAATTCCTCAGCCAGATCCCCCATCATCCGATTTCCTTCCACGTTGAACCGGGCCTTCAGGGACCCGGGCACTGCGTCATACCCTGCATGGACAATGGCGCTGTTTGCCTTGGATGTGCCGGAGCAGACATCCTCCTCCCGCTCCGCCACACATACCTTTAAGTCCCAGCGGGAAAGCTCTCTGGCAATGGCGCAGCCGGTTACACCAGCGCCGATCACCACCACATCGAAACTCTTTTCCTTCATTTTCTTCCCTCCATTTTTATTTCCGCGGGCAACGAGCCGATGAGACATGCTTGCATGCCCATTTGGCGACTGCTGCGGGGTTTTTGACTGAAACGAATGTTATCGTTTAATCACTGATCGTCATAACGGCATCATTCTCCGCAAGCTTGGAAAAGAGCCCTGCCTTATCCAGCCCCGGCGGATAGATCACCTCAAATTCTACTTTGATCTCGTCTTTTTTATTTTTGTGAACCTTGACAGAAGCAATATCAACCCGGCAGCTTTCCAGGTATTCCTCCATACTCTTGACTGCCCCTGCCTTTTTGACAATGGTCATGCGGATCGTCCCGCAGGAAGCCACCTGGGCGAAATAATCAATCCGATGCATCAGTTCTTGAATCAGAACAATCATAAGCGCGGATACAATGCCAATCACATAAAGGCCGCATCCCATGGCCAGTCCCACTCCTGCTGTCGCCCAGATTCCTGCCGCTGTAGTCAGGCCGCTGACCAGATTGTTCCTGACAAAAATCACGCCAGCGCCCAGGAATCCTACACCGCTTACCACCTGTGCCGCTACTCTGGCCGCATCATAGCTCTCCACATCAAAAAATCCATATTTGGAAACAATCATGATCAGAGCCGCTCCCATGGCTACAATGGCATGAGTCCGGATACCGGCAGATTTATTCCGGTTCTTCCGTTCATGGCCGATGAGAAGCCCAAGCACACAGGAAATCCCGATCCGCAGCAAAAGTTCCGCCTGGACCAGGAGATCCTCCATGCTGCCCAGTCCGATCGTATCAAATACCGTCTCCATCTGCCGCCTCCTTCTCATCCTGCTCTTTTTCATCAGGGACGCAGTTCCGATGAAGTCAAAAACCCCGCAGCAAGCTACGGGGCATCAAATTTGCAG
Source organism: Candidatus Caccovicinus merdipullorum (assembly GCA_018715905.1). Taxonomy (GTDB): domain Bacteria; phylum Bacillota; class Clostridia; order Lachnospirales; family Lachnospiraceae; genus Caccovicinus; species Caccovicinus merdipullorum. The sequence goes on from DVKS01000151.1 coordinate 5,648, forward strand.
CGCAGCCAAGCTGCGGGGTGTTTGACCCTCGCAGCAGTCGCCAAATGGACATGCAAGCATGTCCGCTTGGCTCGTTGCCCGCGGAAATAAAAAAAGAACAGGAAGAAGGCGCATATCCTGCGCCTTACTACCCTGCTCAGTCATCTCTTAGGCAACTTATTCACATTGTAAAAACATATGTCCCTGAATCAACGCCGCCGGACCGGCGGCATACCTTCGTAGTAATAGTATCACGGGGGTGGGAAAACTGTCAAGCAAAATGTTCACTTTGCACAAAATCCATCGGCTGCTTCTCATTCAAATCAGCATAACCCAAAAAAACACATTGACGCCCGCCCAAAAGAGGTTTATTCTTTTGTAATGGAAATTATTGCTTCAGGAGGATCATTATGCATACACGACACAGCAAAAACAGCCGCCATCCCCGAGTCATGCTGATTTTCTCCATGGCCGTTTTCGGAACACTGGGCGTGTTTACCCGAAACATCCAGGTATCTTCCGGTGAACTGGCATTATACCGGGCAATTCTGGCAGCAGGACTGATCCTGGTCTATCTGCTCGTTACCAGGCAGCCTGTCCCCTTTTCTTCCATCAAAAAAGAGATCCCGCTTCTTCTGGCATCGGGCGTTGCAATGGGGATCAACTGGATTCTTCTGTTTGAAGCTTACCGCTACACCACCATTTCCGTAGCTACATTAAGCTATTATTTTGCCCCGGTCATTGTAACTGCAGTCTGCCCTTTCCTCTTCCACGAACGGCTTACAAAAAAACAGCTGTTTTGTTTTATCATGTCTACTCTGGGGCTCTTTATGATCATTGGCGCAGGATACGGAGCCGGCGAAGGAAAGGATCTGCCGGGAATTTTCTGCGGCCTTGGCGCGGCGGTATTTTATGCGGCTGTTATCCTGTTAAACAAGTTCATCAAAAACGTAACAGGAATCCACCGCACCCTTCTGCAGTTTTTTGCAGCAATTCTCGTTCTGATTCCTTATGTGGCACTTACCGGAGGAACTCATCTGAACGCTTTAAGCAATTGGGGACTCATCTGCCTCCTGATCGTAGGCCTTGTCCACACCGGAATTACCTACTGCCTGTATTTTTCCGCCTTAAAGGATCTGCCGGGACAGGAGACTGCAATCTTAAGCTATATTGACCCGCTGACAGCCGCCCTGGTTTCCGTAACCTTGCTGGGTGAAAGCATGACACCTCTTCAGGTGATGGGAGGAGCCTTTATTCTTGGCTTTACCTTGTGGAATGAAAAAGAATGAGAAACAGCAATATCTGTCCCCATCTCCGTATATCCATTCACCGCCAGATCGGTCCATAATTCAGAGAACCTTTCTGCAGGATTCCTACCATTCTTTCTGTATCTCCCCTTCTTTTATTCCATAAGTATCCATAAAGCTCTTTAAATCCTTCTCTCCCTTTATCAGCATCATATCTTCAAATTTGCCCGAATCTCCTTCCCGGAATCCCGCCACCTTTTCTCCGGTACAGATACTGGCTCGTATCACCGGGATCTTTCCCTCCTGCCTCCATAAAGTCTGCACCGCCTTTTTTCTTCCAAACATAGCCCCTCTCCTTCCTTAACCAGTTCGTCTCCGGCACATATTCATTATGGCGCCGGCACACAGCCATCAGCAATACCGGCAGCCAGTCTCATTCATAAGGAGAAATCAGCCCCAGAGACGCCTTCAGCCTGAGAATCCGGAGTACGGACTCATCAATCCGCGTCTCGTCAATCTCTCCCGATTCCACTGCCTGAAGCACCGCCGGCACCTGAATCCGGAAATCCGTACAGCATAAAAGATCATTTCCCGCTTTCACTGCCAGCACTGCGGCTTCCTCATCTCCCGTAAACTGCCGTATGCCGTCCATGGACAGATCATCTGTAATGATAACTCCGTCAAACCCCAATTCCTCCCGCAGAATCTGATGCACCTGCCGGGAAAGGGATGCCGGATACTGGCTGTCCATAGACGAAACAATATTATGGGCAGTCAGAACCACATCTGCACCGGCCTGGATTCCCGCCTGAAAAGGAAGGAAATCCGCCTGCCGAAAAGTTTCCAGCGGTCTGGCATCATAAATGACAGATGTGTGGCTGTCTCCATTATCTCCGTATCCTGGAAAATGCTTCAGCACGCTCCCCATCCCGCTTTCTTTCATGGCCAGGACCACGGTTCTTACATAATCCGCCGTCTCCTCCGATCCAAGCCCCAAAGCGCGGTCATACATAAACGCTTCCGGATCTTCCGTCACATCACATACGGGAGCAAAATTCAAATTAATGCCAAGGCTTTTTAACAGCTGAGACTTCTCAAGGGCATCCTGGCGCACCAGATCCAGCCCTCCCTGGGCATAAAGTTCCTGGGGAGAAGCAAAGGGTGCATCCCGATACTGCGAAAACCGGCTTACCCGATTCACAGTACCGCCCTCCTCATCCACTCCGATCAGCATAGGATACGGCGCGGCCTCCTGATAAGAAGCGATCATTTCTGCCGCTTCCTGGCTGTTCTTCCCTTCAAAGTCCCTGGCAAACAAAATATATCCCCCAAAGCAGTATTCAGATGCCATCTCCTCCGGATTCTCTTCCGGGCACCGGGCCATAAACATCTGTCCCACCTTCTCCTCCAGGGTCATGCCATCCAGTACAGTCTGGAGCCACTCATCCATTTTCTCCTGAGGATCTTCTTCTTTCGTGACGATCATGATCTCCCCCTCGTCATTTGCCCCTGATGTCTTTTCTTCCGCTGTGGTTTCTGTAATGTACTCCACCGGTAGGCGGCAGCCGAAAAGACCGGCAGATACCGCAGCCACTGTCAGGACAGCCCCAAAAATCTTCTTTCCAGGCAGAGGTTTTCTTCTCATAGGCTCACTCCTTTGCCAATTCCTTTATTCCGCTGTCATTCTGCATCTCATTATCCCCATCTTCTTCATCTTTTTTCATTGTAATGCAGAAAAAAGAAAATGACAACCGATTCCAGAGTCTCCCGATATTTAAAGCTTCATCAAAATCTTCTCTCCGTCCGCTTCCGAAATTCCCAGAGCATTGATCGCCTGTTCCGCTGTAAAATGCAGATTTTTTATTAAATTCTGCACACCCTGCAGCTGCATATATTCTGCAGCATCTCTGCTAAGCCAGGTTTTCATTCCTTCTCTGTCCTTTGAATATTTGATTCTTCTGTTTCCATCATCTCCCGCAGCGTCCGCGGACCATCCCACTCATCTGGCGAAAAAAGAAGGATCCGCGTAATCACAGGGAAGAGTTTATCCTCTTGGTAAAAACCAGACAGGAACTCGCTGCCCCCATGTCCTTTATGATCTCCGGATTCCCGGTGTCTCTTTGCTGTCAGTTCCACCTGCCTGGCATACTGCAGCGCATCATACAGCAGATTCTTAACCGGAGCCGCGTAATGAACCGATGTCTGATTTTCAATTCCCAACAGCAGATAAGCAGCCTTTCCATTCTCCATAAAAACTGCTGATTTCAGCACATCTCTGTACTTCTGCACCGGTTCACCTCTGCCGTCCGCACCAAAAGGATATGACAATTCTGTACTGTCCAGCTCCCTAAGCTGCTCCGGATGGAGTACCTGCCTGCCGCCGTACAGATAAAAATTAAACGCATCTGCAAAAATATCACGCTGCCCTGTATAAGCTTTCGCTGCCGTATCCGCTCTTCCCACCGATTTCCTCCCGCTCATTCGTGTTTCTCTTATGACGATATATTATCCTATTTTCCATATTTTGTAAATCTCTTTTTAGCTGCCCCATCATCGCCACAGACCGCTGTATTCTTTTATTATTTATTCTTTTTTGTTACCGATACATGGTTATCACGAACATTTAAAACAGGGGAAATTCTTAATAACGCAGGCCAAAATTCATCTCATAATAATTTCCGTCTGTATCACGATAAGCATAAGCCTTTCCATTCTCGTCCTTTAAAGAATCGGGCATATACTGGTCCTTATCGTATCCGGGCACATCATTGGGGCTGATGCACACGCCGTTTTTATCTACCGCCAGCACCTCATCCCCTCTCGGAAGCGTAAGGGGGAGCTTTCCGGTGGGGGAAAAACGGCCGAAGATCACATCCAGGACAGCAGACACATACGTATCGAAGCCGCACAGGAATGCATCGCAGAAGGGTTCCACATTGCCAACCTCCCAGGCCAGCGTTACATTTACATTGGCGATCACCTTGCCGCCGTTTTTGTGAATAGCCTTGGCAATCTCGGCGATCCGGCCTGCGCCTGCCAGAGTGGTCTCTTTATGGGTCTCTTCCGTGGGACGTCCTTCATTGTCCACATTGGGAACATCCTTTCCGTCACACAGATCCAGTTCCAGATAACCGGGCGTTGCGTTAAAGTACTCTCCGGATGAGGGATTCAGTAAAAGCACGGCATAATCCGCTTCCCGATAATCATCAGTAAGTTCAGCCGTTCCCTGAAGCTGCTGCCGCAGGGACTCTGCAGCCGCCCTGGCAGCCTCCGAATTCTTGTTAAAGCACTCTGCGTAAACCTTCTTTCCTTCCAGCTTGTCTGCGGTAAGCGGAAGTACGCCGTCGTTCTTAAGAAGCACTACGCTCTTTCTGTGAACGTCCATGGCCTTGTCCCAGTCGGACGGATCAGCGATCACTTCTGCAGCCTTCTTCGGATCGCGATACGGGTTCTCGAAAAGGCCCAGCTTAAACATCTCAGTCAAGGTTCTGGTAACCGCCCGGTCCAGAGCTTCATCTGTCAGA
>DVKS01000152.1 GCA_018715905.1 Candidatus Caccovicinus merdipullorum
TGGTGCTGGTGGACAGCGGTTCCGGGGACCGGACCAGACAGCTGATGGAAGCCTTCCGGGACCGGGAGAGCGGTTTTTACGGAATCCAGGTGCTGGATAATCCGGGACGGATCCAGGCGGCCGGCTGGAACGTGGCTATCCGGAATTTCCGGGGAGATGTGCTGGCCAGGATCGATGCCCATTCAAAGATCCCGGAAGATTTTATTGCCAGAAATGCTGCCCTTTTGGAAGAGGGGGAGATGGTGACCGGCGGCATGCGCCCCTGCATCATCCAGAATCCGAATCCCTGGCGCGAACTTCTTCTGGAAGCGGAAAATTCCATGTTCGGCGGCGGCATTGCGCCTTACCGAAGGGATGTGGGAAGACGGTATGTAAAGTCCATGTTCCACGCCTGCTACCGGCGGGAAGTGCTGGAGAAGGTGGGACTGATGAATGAGTCTCTGGGACGGACGGAGGACAATGAATTTCACTATCGGATCCGAAAAGCCGGATACCAGCTGTGCTTTGATCCGGAAATCTGTTCTTACCAGTATGCCAGGCCTACTCTCAGGAAGATGGTGAAGCAGAAATACGAAAACGGCTTCTGGATCGGCGTTACGGCATGGAGCTGTCCGGGATGTCTGTCGTCTTATCATTTTGTTCCGTTCCTTTTTCTGTGCGGCATTGCCGGAACGGGGCTTCTTTCTCTGGCAAAACGGTCCTGGCCGGCAAAGCTTATGTGGGGAGCCTACGGCGGTCTGTGCGGTTTTATGACCGGCGCCAGTTTGATCCGCAGGAAAAAGCCTCTGACCCTTCTGCTTCCGTTTTTGTTTCTGGCCCTTCACGTAAGCTATGGCCTGGGAACGCTTCAGGGACTGGTACAGGGAGCGGAAAGGGAAGGAAAGAAGAAATGGGCCGGTGATCAGAATGAAAGACAGGAAGGGATAATCAGCTGATGAAGTACACTGAGGAAGAATTAAGGGACCTGCACCAGGTTACCTTGAATATGGCACAGTATTTCGTGGATTTCTGCCGCAGCCACCGGCTTTTATGCTATTTCTGCGGCGGCGGCTGCATCGGTGCGGTGCGCCACAGGGGATTTATTCCCTGGGATGACGACCTGGATTTTTTTATGCCCAGGAAAGATTACAACCGTCTGATGGAGCTGTGGCAGAAAGATGGAGATAAAAAACGCTATACTCTGGCACGTCCGGGACGCCATTACCAGGATCACAATGCATTCACCACTCTTCGGGACAATGAGACAACGCTGATCAAGCCCTATCAGGCAGATCTGGATATTGCCCACGGTGTGGTTATTGATATCTTTCCCCTGGACGGTTATCCGGATTCCAAATGGCAGAGACGCTGGCAGGTAATGTGGGCCATGGTGTATTCTCTGTACTGTTCCCAGGTGGTGCCGGTAAATCACGGCCGTTTTCTGGAAATGGCAGGCCGTCTTTGCCTTGCTGCGGTTCCTTTCCAGGGACTGCGCTATCGGATCTGGCGTTTTGCGGAGAAGCAGATGAGCCGGTACCCCATTAGGAAATGCAGCGGTATTACCGAACTTTGCGCCGGACCGGGCTATATGAAAAACTGGTACCCCAAGGAGGCATTTAAAAAGGCGCTTATGCGTCCCTTTGAGGATACCAGGATGCCGATTCCCATTGGATATGACCAGTACCTTACCATTGCCTTCGGCGATTACCGGCAGCTTCCCCCCAAAGAAAAGCGGGTGGCCCAGCATGACGCCGTTCTCTTAGACTGCCACCACAGCTACCGCATGTATAAGGGGAAGGTTTACTGCAGGAACCTGCCGCCGGATAGGCGGCGTTAATTCAGGGATGCCAAATGCGCCGCCAGATTTTTGCGGGGTGATCGGGAACATCGCCCGCCGGCGCATGAAGGTTTACTGCAGGAACCTGCCGCCGGGCAAACATCGTTAATTCAGGGCACTTGGAGAACAAGGAAAGGAAGCGGGCACAGGACATGATTCGCACACTTCAGTTTAAATATGCATTAAAAACCGACGGCGTGACTGCCATCATGCTGAATTTATATGAAAATATGGATCCCGGCCAGGTAAGTTTCGACTTCCTGGTGGGAGATGAGAAGGTCCCTCCGGAGATCCGGAAACGGATTGAGGAGCGGGGCGGAAGGATTTATTCCATTGCCGCCGCCTGCCGGGAGAAGAACCGGCTGGCCTACACCCTTCACAAGGTGGCCTTCTGTTACCGCCTTATGCGGGAAAATCATTATGATTTGGTTCATGTACACACTGAGAATGCCGGGAGGAGCCTGATCCTTATTTTTGCCGGGCTGGCAGGGGTACGGGGGAGGATTCTCCATTCCCACAGCGCATTTACCCAGTCGGGAAAGAAGGGGGCCAGAAAGCAGCGGATCTTAAAGCAGCTTATGCCCCTCTGGACCAATGGTTATCTTACCTGCTCGGAGGAAGCGGCCAGATGGATGTTTCCCAAAAGGATCACCAAAAGCGGCCGCAGCGGAAAAGTGGCTTCTGCCGGACGGGGAAACCGCAGCGGGAAGGGCAGCCGGGTGGTGATGATTCCCAACGGCATCCGGGTAGATGATTTCCGTTTTTCGGAAGAAGTGCGGGAGGCGGTGCGCCGGGAGCTGGGGGCAGAGGAAAAGGACTTTCTTCTCTGTACCGTAGGACGGCTGGCGCCGGAGAAAAATTACGGATTTCTTCTTCTGGTTTTAAAGGAACTGATCCGGCGGATGAAGACTTCCTCCGGCCAGGAGGATATCCGTTTTCGTCTTTTGTTTATCGGAGAGGGACCGGAGGAAACAGAACTGAGAAAGATGGCCCGGGAACTGGAGATCGAGGACCGGGTGTGTTTCCTGGGAAACCGGAATGACGTACCAGGGCTTCTTATGGGGGCAGACTGTTTCCTTCTGCCATCGCTGTTTGAGGGGCTTCCGCTGGTCCTTGTGGAGGCACAGGCCTCAGGACTTCCCTGTGTGGCCAGCGATCGGATCACCAGGCAGGTAGAGCTGACGGGGCAGATCACGTATCTTCCGGTGGAGGAGCCTTCGGATGAAGAGGCAGCCGGAAAACTGGCCCAGCGCTGGGCAAGGCAGATCCAGGCCTTCAGCAAGGACCGGGAGGGAGAGATCTGGCGTCCGGAAGGCGCGATCCTGGTAAAAGAGGCCGGGTTTGACGTAGCTGATGCGGCCAGGAAGCTGGAGCGGTATTACCGGGCGATTTCTGCAAAGGGACGCCGGGGGCCCCGCAGAGGCCGCGGGGATGCTGTATAAAGAACCAACCCCACAAGATACAGGAGGAACTGCTTTGTACTGGTTAAAACGGGCGGTTTATAAGATCGGCCGGGAGAGCCGCACCGCCGGAAAGCGGCTGGCCTGGAGAATTTTTTACGGAAAACGGTTTTCCATGGGGAAAGACTGGAAAATAAGGAAAAATACGGAGATTGAGCTGACCGGCCGGGGAAGGATTTCCATCGGCGACGGCATGATCACCAGAAGCGGCGTTTCCATCCTGGTGGACGGCGGAGATCTTCGTGTGGGAGACCACGTGTTTTTCAATCACGGGGTATCCATCACCTGCCTTAAGGAGATTTCCATCGGCTGCGGATGCAAGATCGGAAACAATGTGGTGATCGTGGACCATGATCATGATTATCGTGGGAGCCTTGAGGATATGGTGAGTTCGCCGGTTTTTATTGGGAACCGGGTCTGGATCGGTGCCAATGCGGTGATCACCCGCGGCGTCTCCATTGGCCAGGGAAGCGTGATCGGTGCCGGAAGTGTGGTGACCGGGGATATTCCGCCATACTGCGTGGCAGCCGGAGTACCTGCAAGGGTAATCAGGTATATTACGGAAGGCTGCGGGGAATCGGAATCCTGCGGGGAATCGGAATCCTGCGGCAGCCGCCGGGGAGATTTGCAGGCATGTCTGCCAGGCCTGCAGCCAGCGGAAAGAAAGGAAAGGAGAGACATCGGATGCGTGGAAGACAGGCGATGAAAAATGTGACGGCGAATCTTCTGCTGCAGCTGGTGACGGCGGCCAGCGGACTGCTTCTGCCGCGTTTTTACCTTCTGGCTTACGGGTCCGCCATGAACGGCATGGTCTCTTCGGTGGGCCAGTTTATGTCTTATCTGACGTTGGTGGAGGCGGGTGTGGGAAGCGCTTCGGCGGTGGCCCTTTACGGCCCGCTGTCCAGAAAAGATGAAGGGGACGTAAATGCCATTCTGGCTGCCGCCAGGGAATTTTATATCCGGTCCGGTATCCTGTATTTTATCCTGGTAGCGGGACTTACCTTCGGCTATCCTTATCTGGTAGAAGGCCAGGTACCGGCAGAGACCACCAGAGCCATCATCATGATCTTATCGTTCAGCAATCTGGTGGATTATTTCTTTCTGGGAAAGTACCGTGTCCTTTTGAATGCGGACCAGCACGGTTATGTGGTGACTTTGGTTCAGTGTCTGGGAACTGTGGTAAACACGGTGATCTCCATTATCCTGATCCAGATGGGATTTGGCATTGCCATGGTCCGGGGCGTGGCCACGGCTGTGTATGTCATGCGCAGCATTTTAATTTACTGGTATGTGCGCTGCCATTATCCCTACCTTGATTTTCATGTGCTTCCCAATAAAAAGCCTCTGGCCCAGAAGTGGTCGGTGCTCCTTCACCAGGTAGTCAGCATCGTGGTGAACAATACGGATCTGGTGCTTTTAACGGTGTTTTTAAAAGGAGACTCCCTTCTGGAAGTCAGCGTTTACTCTGTTTATAATATGGTTGCCTACAACCTTTCCAATGTGGTCAGCTCCTTCTCAAACAGCCTGGGCTCCGGCTTTGGGGAGCTTTTTGCCATCCATGAGGAGGAAAAGCTTCAGGATGCCTATGGGGCTTATGAATTTCTGTACGACATGATGCTGTTTATCTGCTATACCTGTATGGCAGGCCTTCTGGGATCTTTTATCCGGATCTACACCAGCGATGTGACGGATGTGCGCTATCTGCGGCCGGAACTGGTGGTACTGTTCCCCCTTCTGGGACTGCTTCAGAATATCCGGATTCCGGGGCTGACCATGATCTGTGCCGCTGGACATTATGAGGAGACCCGCTGGAGGGCAGTGACGGAAGCTGTGATCAATCTGACGGTGTCCATTGCTTTGGTGAACCATCTGGGCATCGTGGGCGTGCTTTTGGGAACTCTGGCTTCTTATGGGTACCGGACCTTTGATGTGCTCTTTTACAACAGCCGGTATCTGGTAAAAGGTGTGTGGAAGCGTTCCCTCCGCCGCCTGGCAGTCAACGGTGCAGCCGCCGGGATCAGTCTTGTGATCTGGTACCTGTTCCCCAAGATCCCGGCGACCGGATACGGAAGCTGGCTGGTGTGCGCCGTGATCTGCGGGCTGATCTCAGCTGCGGTGATCCTTACGGCAAACCGGATCGCCGAGCCGGAGCAGATGAAGCTGGCTATCCGCCGGATCCAGGGAGTCTTCGGACGCGGCGGCAGGAAGAAGGAGGTGGCGTGACCATGGCGGCTCTTATCCGATATGGACTGATTTTTCTGACGTTTGGGGGCGGCTTCCAGGCATTGGCTGCAGAACTGCCTTACAGCGGAATGCTTTTTGCTGTGGTGTGCCTCTGGCTGGCAAATATGATGTATGCGCTGGAAAAACTGCGGGAGAGGATCCTTTTTTTCTGGTTCCATGTGACCTTATTTACCTTTCTCATGGGACGGCCGGTGATTGGCGCCCTGCAGGGGGAACTGTGGTGGGATTACGGCCACGAAAATGTGATGTTTGCTCTGACGGCTCTCCTTCTTACTTTGGGATTTCTTCAGCTGGGCGCTCTTTTCGGCAGCCAGTGGAGCCTGAGGCAGAAGGAAGCGGCCGGCTGGGGACTTGAGGAGCAGAAAGGGTTCTGTTATTATTTCGGCTGGGTTTCCCAGATTGTGTTTTATATTTCCCTGGTATTTACCTTTATGCTGGGGATGGAGAAGGTGGTCTACATTCAGGACCACACCTATTATGAATATTTTTCTGATTTCAAAAGTCAGCTTCCTTATGTGGTGTATGAACTTTCCACGCTGACGAAATACAGTCTCTGTTTTTTTCTGGCGTGTCTGCCGAAGAAGAGCAGGGCATTTCCGGTGCTGGCGCTGTATGTGCTGTCGGCGGTGCCGGAGCTGATCGTGGGGGAGAGGAATCCCATTGTGCTGAATGTCATCTTTGCCCTGTCCTATTATGTGATCCGGGATTTTTTCTGGGCGGAACGGGCCCAGCATGCAGAAGGCGGTCCGGCAGAGCAGGAAAAGCCCTGGCTTGGGGTATTGGAAAAGGGCGCCCTGATTCTTGCGGTTCCCCTGGGGCTGGTGTTATTAGGCGCTATGAATTACCTTCGGGAAGGACAGGGGATGGAAGGCGGACTGAATCCCATTGCGGTGATTGCAGACCTTTTTTACAAGCAAGGTGTCAGCTTCCGATGGCTGGCGCTGGGATACGGAGCGATTCCGTTTTTGCCCCACAATGGATTTACCAACTATACCTTTGGAAGTTTTATTGATTATTTCTGCAACGGAAGCATTGCCCAGAAATTTTTCGGGGCGGTGAGTCTGGGATCTTCAAACAGTTTGTTAAAAGCCCAGTACGGGAATAATTTTTCCCATCATCTGTCTTATATTCTGCTGGGGGATGAGTATCTGGCAGGCCATGGATGCGGCTCTTCCTATCTTCTGGAAGTGTTTGCCGATTACGGATATCTGGGGATCGTGGTGTTCAGCCTGATTCTGGGACTTTTTCTGGTCTGCGCCCCCAGGCTTGCAGGGAAAAATGCAGTGCTTTTTTCCATTATCCTTCTGTGCATGACCAATCTGTTCCTGATTCCCAGGGCAGAGGCCACAGGATTTCTCCAGTTTGTGCTGACCATGCAGTTCTGGGCGGCATTTGTGATCTGCTGCGGAGGAGCCTTGATCCTGAGTCACAGATTTTATAAACGAAAATACACTGCCGGACAGGCAGTTTCCATTCGATGATGCCCGGAGAATCCTTTTTCCGGGGGGCATCGGTCTGATAAAAAAGGGAAGGAGAGAAGAGATTATGAGAGAAACCAGCAGGGAGGAAATCCGGGCTCTTCAGATGAAGTCTCTGGAAATCCTTAAGGTTTTTGACCGGTTCTGCAGAAAACACAAGCTGCGGTATTTCCTGTGCGGCGGCTGCTGCATCGGGACCATCCGCCATCATGGGTTTATTCCATGGGATGATGATATTGATGTATTTATGCCCAGGCCGGACTATGAGCGGCTTCGCCGTCTCTGGCAGAAGGAAATGGACGGCACCCAATATGCCCTCTGCCGCAGCGGCCCGGACTGTTATCTGCGCTCCATGCTGACGGCCATATCCGACGAGAAAACCACTTTCATCAAGGAGCGGCAGGCGGATCTGGATATCTGTCATGGTGTGCGTCTGGAGATTCTTCCTCTGGACGGGTGTCCGGACAACCGGATTCTGCGGAAGCTGCAGATCCTCTGCGCTCTCATTTTTCAGATCTTCAATCTTCAGGAGCCGCCCACCAGCAAGGGAAAAGCCCTGGAGTGGATCGGCCGGGCCATGCTCTTTCTGGTTCCCACCCAGAAGGGACGTTTCCGCGTGTGGCGGCTGGCGGAAAAACTGATGAGCCGCTACTCCTTTGACAAGTGCCGCCTGACTACGGAACTTTGTTCCCGCTACCAGTATATGGTAAACGAATATCCTGCCTGGGTATTTGAAAAAGCGGTGTTTAAGGAGTTTGAAGGAAAGAAATTTCCCATTCCCCTGGGCTATGACACGTATCTGACTATGGCCTTTGGCGATTATATGGAACTTCCGCCTGCCGAAAAGCAGGTTCCCAAGCACGACGCGGTGTTTGTGGATCTGGAAAACGGTTATGGGAAATATAAGGGAATTTACTATTGCAGACAGGAGGAAAATGTATGAATGTTGCGGTGATTATCGCAGGGGGAAGCGGAAGCCGGATGCACCAGGACATCCCCAAACAGTTTATTAATGTATATGACAAGCCAGTGATCATCTATACTCTGGAAGGCTTCCAGCGCCATCCGGAGATTGATGCCATCGAGGTGGTGTGCCTGGATGGATGGCACGACATCTTAAAGGCTTACGCAAAGCAGTTTAATATCGACAAGCTGAAATGGGTGGTATCCGGCGGAAATACCGGCCAGGAATCCATCCGAAACGGCGTGTTCCATCTGGAAGGCATCTGCAGCGAGGATGATATTGTGGTCATCCATGACGGCATCCGGCCCCTGGTGGATGATACGGTGCTGACGGATGTGATCATCAAATGCCGCCAGTATGGAAACGGTGTTACTTCCATGCCTTATAACGAGCAGATTTTCCGGATCAAGGATGAAGTCTCCACCTGTGAGTACATTCCCAGAGAAACGCTGCGCCGGGTGGCGACGCCCCAGGCTTACCGTTTCGGGAAACTTGACTGGGCTTATCATGAGGCCTTTGAGAAGAAGATCGGCATTTACGGTTCTTCCTATGCCAACACCATGATGGTGGATCTGGGGGAAACCCTTTATTTTGCGGCCGGTTCGGATAAGAATATCAAGCTGACTACCAAGGATGATCTGGAGATTTTCAAAGCATATCTTAAGCTGGAAAAGGATACCTGGCTGAAATAGAAACGCAGCGGGATCCGCCGGCGAAAAGGACATGGGATAACGGGAGGATATATGGTGCAGGAAAAAAAAGAAATGGGACAGAGAAATGTGATTGAAGAAGATATAAAATTTGTGGCAGGACTTTCCCTGCCCTGGGAGAAACTGGAGGGAAAGACGGTGCTCCTTTCCGGGGCCAGCGGTATGATCGGATCTCTTCTGGTTTCCGTGCTGATGGAGCGGCCGGAGTCCATCCGGGTCATTGGCATCGGACGGGATATAGAAAAGGCCAGAACACGGTTTGGAAAGTACTGGGACCGGCCGGATTTTCTTTTCCTGGCCAGAGATATGAACCAGCCCTTTTCCATGGAGGAAAAGGCCGATTTTATTATCCATGCAGCCAGCAACACCCATCCGGCGGCCTATTCGTCAGATCCCATCGGTACCATGACAACGAACCTTCTGGGAACCATAAGCCTTCTGGAGTACGCTGCTTCCTGCATCGGAAGCCGGTTCCTTCTTGCTTCCAGCGTGGAGGTGTACGGAGAGAACCGGGGGGACCGGGAATATTTTGATGAATCCTACTGCGGCTACATTGACTGCAATACAGTAAGGGCCGGATATCCCGAGAGCAAACGGGCCTGTGAGGCGCTCTGTCAGGCTTTTATCCGCCAGAAAGGGGTGGATGCAGTCATTGCCCGGCTGTCCAGAACCTATGGGCCTACCATGCTGCTTTCGGATACGAAGGCGGTTTCGCAGTTCTTGAAAAAGGGAGCGGCCGGGGAGGATATCGTGTTAAAAAGCGCCGGGAACCAGCTGTATTCCTACAGTTATGCAGCGGATGCGGTGTCCGGGCTTCTGACTGTGCTTTTAAAGGGAGCGTGCGGTGAGGCCTACAACATAGCAGATCCCAACTCAGATATTACCCTGAAAGATCTGTCGGCCATGATTGCCCGGAAATCGGGAGGGAAAGTGGTCTTTGAGCTTCCGGATGAGAAGGAGGCGGCCGGCTATTCCAAGGCCACAAAGGCGCTGATGGACGGAAGCAAATTAAAAGAGCTGGGATGGCAGGCAGCCTGGGATATGGAGAAAGGGATAGAGAGAACCCTTGAAGGACTGCGGGCCAGACTGGAAAAAGAACGGCAGTAAACCATCATGCGCTGGCGGGCGGCAGGACTTTCAAAGTAAAGACCCCAGATGCGGGGAAATGCAGAAAAGAAGCATTTCCCCGCATCCGGGGTCTTTTATGTCTGGCTGCCGCTATGATGGTTACTGGACGGCGCCGGCTGCACCAAGTCCAATGCCTGTCAGGGCGTTTCCTGTATTGACGGAAGGAAGCTGTGTGCTTTCCTCTGCCGGTACCTGGGCGCCGGATGTATCCGATGGCGCCTGGGCCGTGGTTTCTGCCGGAGTCTGGGCTGCGCTGGTTTCTGCCGGAGTCTCGGCAGAACTGGAAGGCGTCTGCCCTGCGGCTGCAGGATCCGTCGGTGTCTGTGCTGTTTCTGAGCCTGCGGCAGCGCTTCCCTCCTGGGAAGGAAGGAGAGCGGGATCGGCAGCGCCGGTACTTTCTGTTCCGGTGTCTCCCGGAACGGCAGCAACGCCGCCTTCGGAAGCGCTCTGGCTTTCGGAATAGGAGGGCATGCCGGGACCGTATTCATAAGTTCCTTCCGGCATTGCCTGATCGGAGCCGGATTCTGCAGGAATCTGACCGGGAAGGAGGTTTGGATCCTGAACCGGTGCAGTTTCATAAGGATTCATTGATGCCGGAACTGTAGGAGCGGCAGTGGCTGCAGGAGTCTGAGCGGACGGAGCAGGATTGCTTTTTGACCGGGATCTGGTGGAAGGAATCGGCACGTAGGAGGTGCTGTCGCTTCCATATAAAGATTCTTTTAAATGCTGCTGATTCTTTGCCAGATCAGGAACCAGTACCTGCATATTGCGGACAACAGCTTCACGGTAGGTGCCGTCAGCAGGAATCCGGTCGGTTTTAAAGGTGGCCGGCTGCATGGTAAGAATTCCGGCAGCATATCCGATGAGTTTTGTGTTGGAAATATCTGTGGTCAGCAGAGGAAGGGCCTGTCCCATCAGTTCGTTCATGGTGGCAAGATCGGTGGACTTCATTTTTTCAAAGAGAGCGGATAAAAGCTTTCTCTGCCGGTTGGTGCGGCTGAAATCGCTGTCAATCTCACGAATTCGGGCATACTGAAGAGCCTGTTTGCCGGTGAGATGCTGCATGCCGCTTCGGAGTGCCCAGCGGTCTGCCATCAGGTCTGTGCCGCTTATGATGGATGGATGCTTTTTGTAAATTTCCTTGTTAATGCATGCCGCTTCCGAGGCAGTTACTTCGATATCCACGCCGCCGATAATATCCACACATTCTGCGAAGCCTTCAAAGTCTATGGCAATGTTTCCATCGATGTGAATGCCGAAATTCAGCTCGATGGTTTCATCCAGAAGCTCTGCGCCGCCCAGGGTGTAGGCGGTATTGATCCGGCTGCTGCGGTAACCGGGAATCTCCACATACAGGTCACGCATGAATGAAGTTACGGTGATTTCCTTCTTTTCCTGATTTATGGTGGCCAGAATCATGGAGTCGGAGCGGGTGCCGGAAACATTCTCCTGGGTGTCCTGTCCGATCAGCAGGATATTGATTACGTCTTTATCTTTCAGAAGCTGGTCGGCCAGCTGCAGCGTGATCTCATCCGGACTTAATGTCTCCAGATTCGGATCGTCCGGCAGTGAGGCGTCGGTTTCTTCCACGAAATCTTCCGGATTGATGGTTTGATAGTCGGGCCGATTGATCTTGCCCAGCATATAATTGATATATCCCCAGCCGGATGCCAGAAACAGAAGAATGAGAATGCCCAGAAGGGCAAGAACCTTCTGCCAGAGAGGCCGTTTTTTCTTTTTTCTGGAATGTCCTTTGCGCTGGGACGAATGGGTATCTTTTGTTTCTGAGGGTGTATCCATGACAAAATCCTTTCTGAAACTGTGCCTGCAGTCCTGGTGCAGGCACAGCTATGATCATCATCAATTTATTACACCACGGGGGGAGAAAGATGTCAAGGAAAAAAGCCTTTTTTGTCGAAAAAAGGAGACCTGAAAAAGCAGGAAGATATGTCTTTTTCAGGTACGTATTCCCGAGATATGGATATTGTGGGAAGCGCTGCCCTATAGTATGATGATGCCAGTATCAAAGGGGCAGCCTGCTTCCATTCCCTGCAGCAGGGGACTGGCGGCGCGGCAAAGAAAAGAGAGGATACTGCAGCTGTGAATACAGGGAAGGCGGGGAGAAGAATCAGAAAAACAGATAATGGTTTTACGTTGATTGAACTGGTGGCGGTTCTGGCAATTCTGGCTGTGCTGGCGGGAATTACCATTCCCTTTGGCCTGCGTTATGTGGAACAGGCGCGCCGGCAGAAACAGCTTCTGGAGGGAAGACAGCTTTCCATGGCGGTATCTATGCTGGTTTTGGAGGATGCAGAGTGGGGAGATGGTTCCGGGAGTACCCTTCCTTTTGAATCCATATACTGGAAAAAGCTCAGCGATGAGGATAATCCGCTGAATGGTTTTTATCCTTCGGACTGGGATCCGGAAGGAATGGTTACAGAGATCCTTACGGACGCATCGGGAAAGCTTCATGAAATCACCTATCAGGCATCTGATGGAAGCAGGGAAACATGGACTTTTTCGGAAGAAGAAGGGCGTTTCCAGGTGGAAGTGACCCGCCGGGAACCATGAGAAAAATTTTCAACAGAAACCGACAAAAATCCGGCCTCCCGGAAAATTTGGACTGTACCAGAAATGGTATTTCGCGATCACGAAAAAGGTATATTTAGTATCTGAAAAGAAAGGAAAACCGAAAAATCCTGCATAAAACCGACAGATTATGTCGATTTGCGCGGCAAAATCCACTTTTCAAATGCCTGGAAAAGACGTATATTGTTCATCAGGTAAAGGAGGAGTTATTATGAGTGTGGAGGAAAATATGGAGCTCCTGCAGCAGGAGAATGAACGCCTGAAACGGGAGAATGAGATGATGAAGAAAGTTGTTATCCAGATGCGGGGAACTTTAAACCGCATGATAGGGCATTATATCATTGCTTCCGGCAGAAAGGAATGAATCGGGCCGGAGTAAATCGGGTCTGCTGCAAAAGCCATTGGATCGGGTTTTCAGCTGCTTTTGCAGCAGCCCTGAATACTTCTTATTTTTCATTTCTTCGAACCAGATCCCATATGGTCTGGTGCATCCAGGCCACGGTTTCATTCAGTTTTTTGTTTTCATCTTCCAGTTCATTGATCTTCGCGCTTAATATGGCGATGGTTTCCCGCTGATTGGCTTTTCTGTGGGGAGCGGTGATCCGGGATACCACCGAAGGGCAGTTCTTTAGAATTTCTCTGGAAAGAAGCTGATCCCGTTCTTCGCAGTTTAAATCCATAAAAGATTGATAAGGCATGTCCAGCAGCTTCATTTTCTCGCAGCATCGGGGACAGCTGGCATTTTGTGGCAGCTGATAATAAGCATAATAGCCGCATTTCGTGCAGTAATAGACGGAAAGCTCACGCATGAAAAAAATCACCTTCCTTTGGCGCAGCTTTTTCTGGGGAAGCATTCGGTTAATCGGCGTTTCCCTAAATATGTATAACGCAGGAAAAGAAAAAATGTGACGCAAATCATTGCAGGCCCCGGGAATATCCTATGGAGACTGCAGAAGGCCGCCGGAGACGCAAAAAATCCCGCAGGCAGAAGGCCCGCGGGATTTGGGGTGAACGGATCAATGGGAATGGATGAAGAGAAGGGGATGTCAAATGCGCTGCAGTGCTTTCAGAGAGAGCGCTGCCCGCCGGCGCAGGATGGCTACTGCTGAACCACGCCGTTTACATCCACAATCCAGATTTTATCATTGGCGTCTTTTACATCCTTAAAGCCCTTGCCTAACTCCGGCTTCAGAGAGGACTGGGAAGAAGCGGATGCTTTCTGGATGGCTCCGGAAGAATTTACCAGATAAGTGGTACCCTCAAATACTACGGGAGCGGTCTTTAAATCTTTTTCCGCATCCTGACGGAGGCCGTTTACATAGATGGAGTTGTCGCGGATGCCGTGGTAGCCCTGGCCCTTGTTTGCTCCGTCTGTGTGGAAATACCATACCTGCTTCTCATCCAGTTCTTCATTATAGATCGTCTGCTTTCCGGTGCGCATTACGCCGTCATCTCCGAAATAAGCGTTGGCAGTGGAGCCGTCTTCCAGAGTGATTACCTGCATGCCGGTCTGCATCTCTCCTCTTTCATTGAAGGCGAAGCGCTTGGAATCAACAGTAAATACCTGGATTCCGGTCTCAGCGGCAAGAGGCTTTCCATTGCGGAAATAGAAGCGGAAGGTTTCGTCCTCTGCGCTGATACCTTCTGCGCCCTCGATATCATACCAGCCGGAAGCGCGCTTTCCGTCTGCCTCGTAATACTGGTAGCCGTGGATGGTGCCTTCCTTTGGAGCGAAAGCGGCATCCGAGCTGCTGGCAGTATTTTCCTCCTGGGGAAGCTTAAACCAGCCGGTCTGCATCTTTCCGTCTACAAAGGTGTAGTAACTGCCATCGATCTTTTTGTCAATCTGATTTTCGATCATGCGGCCGTTGCTGTCAAAGAAGTACCAGAATCCAGTCTGGTCCGGATCATCGCTGTCCTCCTCCAGACGTACCCAGCCGCTCTTTCTCACGCCGTCGCCTTCTGCACCCAGATAATAGGTGTGGCCGTCGATCTCCTGTTTTCCGGTCAGCATGTGGCCGTCGGAGTTAAAATAGTACCAGTTTCCTTCGATCTTGGCCCACTTGGATTTTACAGAGCGTCCGTCACGGCCGAAGTAGTACCATAAATATTCCGGAGCATCCAGACTGTCCATATTTTCTTCATTGTAAACGGATAACCAGTAGTTTTCTACGCGCTTTCCGTTCTCATCTACGTAATACTCGTCATCAATGATCATTTCCGTGGCAACCTCGCCGGTTTCATCTAAATAGTACATTACGCCATCGCGTTTCTTCCAGGAGTCAGTAACGTAGTCGCCGTCGCTGTCTACATAGCGCCACCCGTCAGCTTCTTCTACCCAGCCGGCAGATGCCGCCATTACAACCGATGTCCGGTCGGCGGTAAAGAAGGAAGGGGTTACTGCAGACATGGCAGCAGCAGTGGATAATACAGCTAACATTGCGATTTTCTTTTTCATAATACGTGTCTCTCCTTTTTTCTTTTACGGGCCGCAGCCCGAAAACCTTGGTTGCTGTCACGAGTGTGATTATAACCTGGTGCAGAAGGGATTTCTAGTGAAGCTTACTTCCAGAAATACCACAGGGCGGAAGGCATGGAAGGGACCGGCCAGGCTGGATAAATCCTTCCTTTCCGGCCGCTTTGCACCGGGGGATCTGCATACTTCCAGGGGGTCCCGGGCAGGGACGCAAAGGATCGAAAAACAGACGTTTCTTTCTGGAACCCTTTCCGAACATTAAGGAAAGTATGGGGGAAAGTAAGAAAATCTTTGGTAGGATTTTCATATGAAATATGATACACTGTACAGAGAGCATTTTGGAAAATCCGCCGCAGGCGGACCTGACGTGAAGAATCCGGCCCGGAACCGGTGTTTTTTCGTTCAGGGGGAAGGAGAGGACTCATGCAGGTAAAGATATCGAATTATATTGCAAAGCGCCTGGTTGAGGAAGGCATCACCCAGGTATTTACTGTTACCGGCGGCGGCGCCATGCATTTGAATGACGGTCTGGGTCATCAGGAAGGATTAAACTGCACATATAATCACCATGAACAGGCCTGTGCCATTGCCGCAGAGAGCTACGCCAGGATCCATAATCGGATCGCTGCAGTCTGTGTCACTACCGGGCCAGGGGGGACCAACGCCATAACGGGAGTGGCCGGGGGATGGCTGGATTCCATTCCCATGCTGGTTTTGTCCGGACAGGTCCGGTATGACACCACTGCCCGCTGGTCCGGTACAGGAATCCGGGCCATGGGTGATCAGGAATTCGATATCTGTCAGGCGGTGGCCTGCATGACCAAGTACTGTGAGATGGTCATTGATCCCAGACGGATCCGGTTCTGCCTGGAGAAAGCGCTGTTTCTGGCCCAGACCGGAAGACCCGGTCCCTGCTGGCTGGATATTCCTTTAAATGTACAGGGAGCCTTTGTGAATGCAGAGGAATTTTACGGCTTTGACCGGGAAGATTACCTGGCAGGAGGAACCGGATGGGGAGCTGCCCTTGGAAAAGAAGACTGCCCGGTGATCCCCGAGGATTATGCAGGAAAGGGCGAGAAGCGTCCAAAACTTCCCCAAAAGGCAGGCCGTGAGACCGTCATGGAGATCCTGGATAAGATCCGGAATTCCAGACGCCCGGTATTTAATGTAGGAAACGGCGTGCGGATCGCCGGGGCCCACCATACGTTTTTAGACGTTTTAGAGCGGCTTGGCATTCCGGTAATTACCGGGTGGAACAGTCAGGATGCCATCTGGGACAGCCATCCCCTTTATACGGGGCGTGCAGGAAACATGGGAGACCGGCCGGGGAATTTTGCTGTGCAGAACAGCGATCTGGTGTTTTCTGTGGGAAGCCGCTTAAGTATCCGCCAGGTGGGATATAATTATGAGACCTGGGCCCGGGCGGCTTACGTGATTGTCAATGATGTGGACCAGGAGGAATTAAAGAAGCCTTCTGTTCATGCGGACATGCGGGTCCATGCCGATGCCGCAGATCTGCTGGCAAAGATGGATCAGGTCCTTAAAGAAGAACAGGACGCAGGGCGTCTTCCCATGCCTCTTTTTGACGGCGGGGAAGGGCTTCCCGGCATGAACTGGCTTGAGACCTGCCGGATGTGGAAGGAGAAATATCCGGTGATCCTTCCCAAACACATGAACCACGGCGATGAGGAGCCGGCTAATGTATATGCCCTGGTAAAAGAATTAAGCAGCCGCCTTCCGGAAAATCAGATTACGGTGGTGGGGAACGGCTCTGCCTGTGTGGCCGGCGGCCACGGATATATCATAAAGAAAGGACAGCGTTTCATTACCAATTCTGCCATGGCGTCTATGGGATATGACCTGCCGGCGGCCATCGGTGTTTCCATGGCAGAGCCGGGAAAGGATATTATCCTGCTGACAGGAGACGGAAGCATTCAGATGAATCTGCAGGAACTGCAGACCATCATTCATCACCGGCTTCCGGTTAAGATCTTTCTGATTAATAATGGAGGCTATCATTCCATCCGCCAGAGTCAGAAGAACTTCTTTGGAGAGCCTTTGGTGGGGGTAGGCGTGGACAGCGGATTTCACGGGCCGGATTTAAGCTTTCCTTCCATGGAGAAATTGGCCTGGGCTTACGGTTATCCTTATGTGAAGGCTATGCACAACAGCCAGTTGGGCCAGGCGATGGAGCAGACCCTGGCCATGGACGGACCGGTGATCTGTGAGGTCTTTGTAAGCCTGGATCAGGTTTTTGAGCCAAAGTCATCGGCCAGAAAGATGCCGGACGGCACTCTTACTTCACCGCCTCTGGAGGACCTGGCGCCGTTTTTGCCGGATGAGGAGATGGATGCAAATATGATTATTCCAAGGATCCGCGGGTGAAAAAGCATTCCCAAAGATACGGATCCGGAAAAGGGAAGCAGGAGCATAAGGAGGCAGACAGAAAATGAAAATCGTGGTAACGGGGGCTACCAGCTTTCTGGGGGCAGCATCGGTTAAGGAACTACTGGGCCGTGGGCATAAGGTATATGCACTGGTCCGTCCCGGCTCCTTAAACAGAAAGGCGCTGCCAAAAGAGCAGGAGGGTTTGATTGTGCTGGAGACAGAGCTCTCCCAACTTGACCGGATTGAAGAGAAGATTCCGGAGACCTGCGACGGCTTCCTGCATTTTGGATGGGACGGTTCCGGAAGTGAGAACCGGAAGAATGCAAAAGTACAGCAGAAGAATGTGGAGGATTCCATGAAAGCGCTGAAAGGCGCACAAAAACTCGGATGCCGCCGTTTCCTTTTCGGCGGCTCCCAGGCAGAATACGGCCAGCGCCGGGATATCATGAGGGAGGATGACGTATGTCACCCGGTATCCGAATACGGCAAGGCGAAGCTGGAATTCGGAATCCGGGCGCGGGAATATATAAAACAGCAGAATAACGGTCTGGCAGGGATGGAGTATATCCATGCCAGGATTTTTAGTGTGTACGGGCCGGGGGACCATCCCTGGTCTCTTGTGAATACCTGCCTTGATACCTTCCGCAGAGACGGAGTTATGGAACTGGGGGCCTGTACCCAGTTCTGGAATTTTCTTTACGTGGACGATCTGGTTCAGGCCCTGATGAGCCTGCTCTTTTATCCGGGAAAACGGAAAGAAGAGATTTATAATGTGGCAGCGGAAGGTGCGGCCACCAGACCGCTGCGGGATTACGTGGAGGAGATGCATGTCCTCTGCGGCGGCATGGGAACCCCCCGCTACGGGTGCCTTCCGCCAAATGCCGAAGGGGCGGCAAACCTGATTCCGGATATCAGCCGGATCCAGGACGAGACAGGATGGCGGCCTAAGGTTTCCTTTGCTGAGGGAATCCGCCGGACACTGGCAGCCGGTGCGGCAGAGGAAAGGCGGCAGCACTGCCTGGCCTGCGGAGAGAGACTTCCGGACAGGGCCCTGCTTTCTTTCCGTGACATGCCGGCTTCGGCCCAGAATATTCCGGATGCCCAGGAGATGAAAACGGACCGCGGGATTACCCTGAATCTTCACCGGTGCAGCCGGTGCGGTCTGGTGCAGTTTGACTGTATGCCGGTAGATTACTACAGGGATGTGATCCGCTCCGGGGGCTTCAGCACCACCATGACGGAGCTTCGGCGCAGGCAGTACCGTCATCTCATCGAGACTTATGGACTGGAAGGAAAGAAGTTCATTGAGGCAGGCTGCGGCCAGGGCGAGTTTTTAACAGTACTGACGGAATTCCCGGTGAAAGTTTACGGCGTAGAGCATAAAAGGGATCTGGTCCGTTCTGCCAGAGAGAAAGGTCTGACTGTCTGGGAGGGCTTTACGGAAAGCGAAACCACGCGTCTGGGAGAGGAAGGGCCTTACGATGTGTTCCTTTCCTTTAACTTTCTGGAGCATCAGCCGGCTCCCGGAACGATGCTGGAATGCATCCGGGAGAATCTTACAGAGGACGGCATGGGGCTGATTACTGTGCCCAGCCTGGAATACATTCTTCAGTATGACGGATACTATGAACTGATCCGGGATCATATTGCCTATTACAGCTTTGATACTTTGGAAAGGCTTCTGGCTCTTCACGGGTTCCAGGTGTTGGAGAAAGAGATGGTAAACCGGGACACCTGCTCGGTGATTGTGCGGAAGGTGAAGGAGAAGAAGACGGATATGGCGGCGGCCCTTCCAGAACTGGATTTTTCTGCTCTGGAAAAAAGCCACGGGGAGATCTGCCGGCAGACCAGAAAACTCCAGGAACGCCTCAGGCAGGAGAAGAAAACCCTGGCCCTTTGGGGTGCCAGCCACCAGGGATTTACTCTGGCAGCCACCACATGTCTGGAAGAGACCGCTTCCTATATTATGGATTCGGCACCTTTTAAGCAGGGAAGGTTTGCGCCGGCGTCCCATCTTCCCATTGTGGCGCCGGAACATTTTCTGGAAGAACCGGTAGATGTGATCCTGATTGTGGCGCCGGGATATACGGATGAGATCGCGGAAATTATCCGAAACAGATTTTCTAAGACAGTTCAGATCATGACGATGCGCAGTGACCGGCTGGAGGTTTTATAGACGGAAGTTTGGTCAGGCTGCAAAAGGCAGAAGACGGAAAGAAAGGAACAGGAAGATGAAGTCATTTGTATTGATTGAGCCGGGAAAGGTGGGATGGCACGATTCGCCGGAACCGGTCTTAACTCCCTTTGGAGCGATCCTGCGGCCTGTGGCTGCGGCGCCCTGCTCTTCGGATGTGCATACGGTATTCGGCGGCGGATCCCGGAAAGCACCGAATCTGATCCTGGGACATGAGTGTGTGGCCCAGATCCTGGAAACAGGAGAGGGCGTGCGGGACTTTCAGCCGGGAGAGATCGTAGCGGTTCCGGCCATTACCCCCGACTGGCGGGCACCGGGAATCCAGGAAGGAAATTTTAATCACGCCTCAGCCCCGTTTTCGGGCCATCAGCTGGGACGGAGCCAGCCGGGAGTATTTGCAGAGAAATTTGCCGTTCCCGATGCAGACACTACCCTGGCAAAGATTCCCGAAGGGGTCACCATCCCCCAGGCCCTTATGTGCGTGGATGTGGTTACCACCGGTTTTACGGGAGCGGAGTGTGCCGACATTAAATTCGGGGACACGGTGGTGGTTATGGGAATCGGCCCCATCGGTCTGATGGCGGTGGAAGGCGCAAGGCTTAAGGGAGCGGCGCGGATCCTGGCTGTGGGAACCAGGCCGGTATGTGTATCCCTGGCAAAGGAATTCGGGGCTACCGAGGTATTAAGCTACCGGGACGGGGATCTTGTGAAGCAGGTTATGGAGCGGACCGGCGGTGTGGGAGCCGACAGCGTGATCCTCTGCGGCGGCGGCGATGAGGCCTTTGCCCAGGCTTTTGATATGGTGCGCTACGGTATCGGCACCGTTTCCAATGTGAATTATTTCGGAGGGACAGGGAATCTTCCGTTTCCGAAATTTTCCGGCGGAAGAGGAATGGCGGGGAAGACGCTCCGGACAGAGTTGGCCAGAGGCGGCCGGGCCCGGATCGAGCGGATGATGAAGATGGTGCAGTACGGACGCATCCATCCGGAAAAACTGATCACCCATACCCTGGAGGGACTTGACAAAATCGAAGAAGCACTGTATTTAATGAAAGAGAAACCTCAGGATCTGGTGAAGGTAATGGTGAAGATAAATTGGGAGAGACAGTAGGATGAAAACAATCAGTGTTGTAGTGCCTTGCTACAATGAAGAAGAAAATGTACAGGCCATGGCGGATGCCATACGGGAGACATTCCGCAGTGAACTTCCGGAGTACCGGTATGAGATCATTTTTATTGACAATGATTCTTCTGACCGGACCCGGGATATTATCCGCCTGCTTTGCAGAGAGGATAGAGGCATTAAGGCAATTTTTAATGCGAAGAATTTCGGACAGTTTAATTCACCGTATTATGCCATGCTTCAGAG
Organism: Candidatus Caccovicinus merdipullorum; assembly: GCA_018715905.1. GTDB lineage: Bacteria > Bacillota > Clostridia > Lachnospirales > Lachnospiraceae > Caccovicinus > Caccovicinus merdipullorum. The sequence goes on from DVKS01000152.1 coordinate 20,817, forward strand.
CACGGGAGACTGCACCATATTGATGGCGGCGGACTTCCAGGATCCGGTGGAAATGATTCCACGGTTCGTTCTGGAGTGGGAGTACGGCTATAAGATCGTGATCGGAATCAAGAGCGCCAGCCAGGAAAACCGGTTCATGTACTGGCTGAGAGGCTGTTATTATAAGACGATCAAGCGGCTTTCGGATGTGGAGCAGATCGAACAGTTTACCGGTTTCGGCCTTTATGACCGGGATTTTATCAATGTGCTGCGGGATCTGGATGATCCTACGCCTTTCCTTCGGGGGATTGTGGCGGAGCTTGGTTACCGGAGAAAGGAAATTCCCTACACCCAGCCTAAGCGGCGGGCAGGAAAGACCAGCAATAATTTTTACCGCCTTTATGATGCGGCCATGTTAAGCATCACATCCTATACGAAGGCGGGACTGCGGCTGGCTACCATTGCCGGAAGCTTCTGCTCTCTTGTCAGCATCATCGTGGCTTTTGTGTATCTGATCATGAAGCTTCTTTACTGGGACCGATTTCCGGCAGGCATGGCGCCTCTTCTGATCGGCATGTGCTTTTTGGGATCCGTGCAGATTTTCTTTATCGGCATGGTGGGAGAGTACGTGCTGAGTATTAATCAGCGGGTGATGAAACGCCCTCTGGTGGTAGAAGAAGAACGGCTGAATTTTGGCGCAGGGCCGGGAAAGCGTGCACAAAACGGAAGCAGCGGGGAAAAGAACTCCGGAAAGAAGAAAAATTCCGGGAAAAACCACAGGCCCAAGCTGGAGGCCAGCCTGAATTTGTGGGCGAATGAGAATGGAAACAACGAAAAGCCTGGAGGAGCGGCAGAGGAATCCAGGGTGCAGGTAAACGCTGCGGAAGTGAAAACTCCGGAAGAAAAGGCGGAGACGGGCGGGGATTCCCACAGGCCCAGACGCCGCCGCAGGAAGAAAAAACCCAAGGCGCCGGGGGAAGAAGGAATTTCCCAGACGGAGAGAGGAAGCATAACGGATGAAGTATAAGATCGATGTGGTCCGCATACGGGAGAATTCCATCACCTTAAACGGCTGGGTGGTGGGAAAGGATCCAGAGGCCAGGGCTGAGTTTTTCGTGGAGGATGCGCAGCACAGGCCCATCGCCTTCCAGTATGTGTCCACCAGAAGAGATGACGTAAGTCAGATTTACTATAAAAAAATCTATGACCGGGATTTCGGCTTTGATATCCGTTTTCCCTATGAGAGGGGAAAGGATTATTACCTGATTATCCGGTGCGAGGGCAGGAAGGCCCGGATCAAGTATAACGAACAGCTGATCGAAAAGCGGGCCAGCGTGGCTTATAAGCGGATGCAGAAGATCCGTGACCTGATGAACATGGAGACGGTTCATGTGGCCATGGATTTCTGGAAAGAAAACGGACTAAGGGCGCTGATATTAAAGTCAAAGCATAAGATCCAGGGCCTGGACAATGACTATGATTACGGCGAATGGTACGAACTGACGAAGCCTTCGGAAGAGGAGCTGGAGCGGCAGAGAAATACGCATTTCGACTATGAGCCCAGACTCTCCATCGTGATTCCCGTTTATAAGACGCCGGAGCGGTATCTGCAGGAGATGCTGGATTCCATAGTAAGCCAGACGTATTCCAAATGGGAAGTGTGCATTGCGGACGGAAGTCCCAGAGGCGAGAGCCGGGAGCGGCTGATTAAGCGGTACGCGGACCGGGACACCCGGTTTAAGTATGTGATCCTTGGGGAAAACAAGGGAATTTCAGGAAATACCAATGCGGCCATGGACATGGCTCAGGGGGATTTTCTGGTGCTGGCTGATCACGATGATACTCTGACGCCGGATGCTTTGTTTGAATGCGTCAAGGCCATGAATGAGGATCCTCTCTATGATGTGATTTATTCGGATGAAGATAAGCTGGATATGGACGGACAGGCACTTTTCGATCCGCACTTTAAGCCGGACTTTAATCCAGATCTTTTGACCAGCGTAAATTATATCTGCCATCTGTTTGTGGTAAACCGGAACCTGGTGGAAGCCATCGGCGGATTCCGCCAGGAGTTTGACGGAGCCCAGGATTATGATTTTATCTTCCGCTGTACGGAACAGGCCAGGAAAGTCCATCATATTCCGAAGGTGCTGTATCACTGGCGCTGCCATATGAATTCCACTGCCAGCAATCCGGAGAGCAAGATGTATGCCTTTGAGGCCGGCGCCAGAGCCATAAAGGCCCATTATGACCGGATGGGCATTGCCGTGGATTCGGTGGAAAAGGGCGTGGATTATGGTATTTATCATACCCGTTTCCACCTGGATGAGGAACCGCTGGTCTCTGTGATTATCCCCAATAAGGACCACCGGGCAGATCTGGATCTGTGCCTGACGTCTCTTCTTGACAAGGGGACCTACCGGAACCTGGAAGTGATCGTAGTAGAGAACAACAGCACAGAGCCGGAGACCTTTGATTATTATGAGGAGCTTCAGGAGAAGCGGAAGAATGTGCGGGTGGTGACCTGGAAGCGGGAATTTAATTTTTCAGCCATCAATAATTACGGCGTAACATTTGCCCATGGAGAATACCTGCTGTTTTTAAATAATGATGTTGAAGTGATCGAGCCGGATGTGATCCGGGAGATGCTGGGTTATGCCCGGCGGGATGATGTGGGCATTGTAGGGGCGCGTCTTCTGTACCAGGATGATACCATCCAGCATGCCGGTGTGGTCATCGGCTTCGGCGGCATTGCCGGCCATACTTTTATCGGCCTGCACCAGGCAGAGAACAGCTATTTCCACCGGGCTATGTGTGCTCAGGATTACAGCGCCGTTACGGCGGCATGCATGATGAGCAAGCGGAGCCTTTTCGACCAGGTTGGGGGCTTTAGGGAAGAACTGGCAGTGGCTTTTAATGACATTGATTACTGCTTAAAAATCCGCAGCCTGGGAAAAAAGGTAGTTTATAATCCCTATGCCCTTCTTTACCACTATGAGTCAAAGTCCAGGGGACTGGAGGATACGCCAGAGAAGGTGGAGCGGTTTAACCGGGAAGTGGCCCGGTTTATCGGCTACTGGCCTGAGATCGTAATAAACGGCGATCCTTACTATAACCCGAACCTGACGCTCCGCAAGTCCAACTTTGCCCTGCGTGATCTTTTAAAAGAAAAGATCGGAGAACCTTATAATCTGGAGGTGTACCTGCCTTATATGGATCTTAAGGTGCAGGAGAAAGTAAAGAAGCTGTACCGGGAAAAGACCGGCAGGGAGCTGGGGAAGGAATAAGCACAGGAGGAAGCATGGAAAAGAAAGTAACCATCGTGATTCCTAATTATAACGGATTAAACTATATGGAAGAATGCTTTGCCGCACTGGAGAACCAGACCTGCCGGGATTTTCAGGTTCTGGTGGTGGACAATGGTTCCCAGGACGGCAGTGTGGAGTGGCTTAAGGAAAAGCAGATCCCATCCATCTTCCTGCCGGAGAATACCGGATTTACCGGGGCGGTAAATACAGGCCTTAAGGCCTGCACCAGCCCCTACGTGATCCTGCTGAACAATGACACACGGGTGGATACACATTACGTGGAAGAGATGATCCGTGCCATAGAGCGTTCCCCAAAGATCTTTTCTGTCAGCTGCAAGATTATCCAGATGTATCATCCGGAACGGATGGATGATGCAGGGGATCTGTACTGTCTTTTAGGCTGGGCCTTTCAGCGGGGGGTGGGAAGAAGCTCCAAAAAGTATCGGCGGCCCTGCAGGGTATTTTCTGCCTGTGCTGCCGCGGCCATCTACCGCCGCAGTGTTTTTGATGAAATCGGATTTTTTGACCAGATGCATTTTGCCTATCTGGAAGATCTGGATGTGGGATACCGGGCCAGAATCTACGGGTATGACAATGTATACTGTCCCAGGGCTCTTGTAGAACATGTGGGGAGCGGAACCAGCGGTTCCAAATACAATGCTTTCAAGGTGCGCCTGGCAGCCCGGAACAACCTGTATTTAAACTACAAGAACATGCCCATTCTCCAGCTGCTTGTTAACCTTCCTTTTATCTGCCTGGGAATGGCGGTGAAGTACGGCTTCTTTAAGAAACTGGGATTTGCCAGGGAATACAGGGAAGGCGTCCGGGAGGGACTTGCTACCTTGAAGAACTGCAGGAAGGTGCCATTTCGTCCGGAACATATGAAAAATTATCTGGCCATCCAGTGGGAGCTGATTGCGGGAACGGCCGTGTACGTATATGAATTTTCCAGCCGTCAGCTGGCAAAGATCATCAAAAGGGGAAAGCTGCCGTAAGAAAGAATTTTGTGGCTTATTTTGATGAAATCATGTATAATGGGTGGATAAGTATTCTCAATGATAAAATGTTGGATGCGGCGCATGGAGGTTCAATATGATAAAAGATAATCAGAAACGCCTGAACCGGTCCCATGTGGTGCTTGACGCTTTTGTGATCGGGATCTCATACGGACTGGCCTGGTATCTTATCATTGAAAGCGGGATTTTCGGAGAGCGGGGCGCCCTTCCTCCCGAGATGTATTTTCTGCCGCTTCCGGCCATTATCCTGGTGTATCTGCTTTTGTACGGCGTATTCCATTTGTATACGCCAAAGCGGGTACAGGGAAGGCGGAGCGAATTTGCCAATATCTGCAAGGCCAACACCATCGGCCTTCTGATCTTTACCTTGGTTCTGTACCTGGTGGGAAAAAATATCTACTATATGAACTTTTCCCGTTCCATGGTAGCGGCCTTCTTTGTAATTAATATCCTTATGGAGACGCTGGAGCGGTATCTGATCCGGCGGATGCTCCATTCTCTCCGGTCCAAGGGCTATAATCAGAAGCATATTCTTCTGATCGGCTACAGCCGGGCTGCAGAAGGATTCATTGACCGGGTAATTGCTAACCCGGAGTGGGGCTACCATATCCAGGGGATTTTGGACGATCACCATCCTTTGGGGTTTCAGTACCGGCAGGTTCCGGTGCTGGGGTCCATCGGACAGCTGGAAAGCTTTCTGGGAGAGAATCTCCTGGATGAGATTGCCATTACGCTGAGCCTTAAGGAATATGAGCATCTGGAGCAGATCGTGGCGGCCTGCGAAAAAAGCGGCGTGCATACGAAATTCATTCCGGATTACAATAACATTATTCCTACAAGACCTTATACAGAGGATCTGCAGGGACTTCCTGTAGTTAATATCCGTCATGTTCCGTTAAATAATCTGTTAAATGCTACGGTTAAGCGGATTATGGATATTTTCGGAGCGCTGGCTGCCATTATCATCTTTTCACCGGTTATGCTGGTGGCGGCGGTTCTGATCAAGCTGACCTCTCCGGGACCGCTGATTTACAGCCAGGAGCGGGTCGGTCTCCATAACCGGACCTTTAAGATGTACAAATTCCGTTCCATGGAGGTGCAGGCTCCGTCTGCAGAGAAGACCAAATGGACTACGCCCAATGACCCCAGGGTCACGCCTGTCGGGCGCTTTATCCGAAAAACCAGCATCGATGAGATGCCCCAGTTTTTCAATATCCTGAAAGGGGATATGAGCCTGGTGGGGCCAAGGCCTGAGAGGCCCTTTTTTGTAGAACGGTTTAAGGAAGAGATTCCCCGTTATATGGTGAAGCATCAGGTGCGGCCCGGCCTGACGGGATGGGCACAGGTAAACGGATACCGGGGGGATACCTCCATAACAAAACGGATCGAGCATGATCTGTATTATATTGAAAATTGGAGCCTTGGATTTGACTTTAAGATCTTATTCCTGACAATTTTCAAAGGCTTTATCAATAAAAATGCATACTAACGGGGCTGTTCTGGGAATCCTAGCGTTTGTCAGAGCAGTCCTTTCGATGACTAAAACGAAGATCGGAATGACTTACAGAGCAGGAACACATAGAAATATGAGGAAGCAGCATGAGCAACGAGTTTGATGAGGGAAAGAAATCGCCGGCAGGCCGGCGCAACAGTGCCATTCACCAGGAGGAAAGTCTTCGCTGGGCCAGAGAACATGAAAGCAGGATAAGGCGGAACTCAGGCGGAGCCGGGGCAAAACGCGGCACGGCCAATGCTTCTGCCGTGGGTATCGACCGGAAATCGCCGGCAGACCTGGCCGGAAACCAGAGAAAGCCCGGAAAGGAAAAGAAGCAGAAGGGTTCCAAAACACGGCGCCGGATCATTACCATGATTATCGCAGAATGTTTTGCTCTGCTTTTTATTTTTGGTTATGGCTTTGTTGCCAGAAGATGGAATATGATCCAGCGGCTGGATGACTGGCAGCCGGAAGAAGTACAGAACCAGAATTTCTCTGTAGATCTGCCCCAGTATGAGAACCAGAAAGGGCACTGGGGCATTTACATTTTCGGTGTGGACAGCCGGGGGACAAATGTGTCTAAGGGAACCAATGCAGATGTAAACATGATCTGCGACATCGATCAGGATACCGGAGAGATCCGGCTGGTCAGCGTGTTCCGGGATACCTATTTAAATATTGACGATGACAATCAGTACAATAAGATTAACCATGCCTACTTTACCGGCGGCCCCAATGATGCGGCCAAGGCATTGAATAAAAATCTTGATCTGAATATTACAGATTTTGTCACATTTAACTGGAAGGCGGTTGCGGATGCCATCAATATCCTGGGCGGTATTGACATGGAGATCAGCAAGGCGGAATTTTATTATATTAATTCCTTTATCACGGAAACTGTGGAAGCCACCGGCGTTTATTCCACGCATTTAAAGAAAGCGGGGATGAATCATCTGGACGGAGTCCAGGCAGTGGCCTACGGAAGGCTCAGACTGATGGATACGGATTACGCCAGAACGGAGAGACAGAGGAAAGTGATCCAGGCTGCTTTTGATAAGGTAAAGACTGCCGACTGGGCTATATTAAATCAGCTGGCGGTAACAATTTTTCCGCAGGTGGCCACCAGCGTGGATCTGGCGGATATCTTGAATCTTCTGACTGATGTAGGCAAATATCATATCGGAGATACGGGAGGATTTCCATTTGCCCGGGGCGAGGCCAATATGGGCAGAAAGGGAGCCTGTGTGATTCCTCAGACATTGGAGAGCAATGTCATTGAGCTGCACCAGTTTTTATATGATGAGGAGGATTATACTCCAAGCAATACCGTAAAAAACATAAGCGCCAAAATATCCAGTGATACCGGCATGTATAAACAGGGCGTGTCCATCGACCATGTATCCACTGACGGCGGTGTGATTCCCACACAGCCAAAGACCACGGAGGCTTCAAAAGAAACGGAAGAAACAGAGGAGACCAGCCTGGAAGAGTCCGGTAAAGAGACCGAAGAGACTGTAGAGGCTAAGGAGACGGAGAGCGGTACAGGGGATGAACGTGATGAGGAAAGCAGCAGTTCAGCCTCTGGAAAACCGGGGCAGGAAGAGAGCAGCCGCTATCCGACTGCGGAACCGAAGCCATCTGATGAAGAAAGCAGTTCTTCCGGAAGGGAAGAATCTTCTTCAGGCAGCCGGGAAACTACCGGGGGGGACAGAGATACGGAAGAAACTTCCAGATCCCATGAATCCTCTTCCGGCGAGAAAGAGCAGGAGACCACAGCAGAGAGGAAGCCTGATGAATCCACCTCCAGCTCAGAGCGGGAGACGGCAGAAGCTCCATCAAAGCCATCTTCTTCCGGACCCTCTGTCAGCCCCACCCGCGGCACAGACGAGGTAATTACCGTTCCGGAGGCTCCCATAATTTCCTATGAGGGACCTGACGGCACAGAAGGATAACAATATCATGCGCCGGCGGGCAGAAAATTACGCAGCTGCTGCAGACGGATAAAATGACGTTTGCGGCGGCTGCGTTCATTTTTTTATTATAGTTTCATCACAATTCCATCACAATTCGTTGTTAGAATCATCGATGTAAAGAAAAGAAAGTACAGGGGACGAAAGCAGAAAATGCTGACGGCCTTCACATAAATTCGGAAAGGGGATTTTTATATGTTCAACGAAGAGTACGAAAAAAGAGAAGAAAACCTTAAAAAGGAGACCGAAATAGAAAGCGGCACAGAAAAAGCAGAAGAGACTGGAAAAGCTTCTGAAACTTCCACAGATGAAAAAGCAGAAGAGACGAAGGGTGTGAACTTTACTATGGTAGATTCTTCTGCTTCCAAAGACAGCAGCCAGGCAGCGCGGCAGGTCAGGGCAGTTACGAAACCGGCCAGACCGCAGGAAGCCAGAACAGTTATGGAACCGGTCAGAATGGGGGAAGCCAGTATGGCTACGGAAGCAGTCAGAATACGGGGAGCCAGAGCGGCTACACAAGCAGTCAGAATATGGGAAACCAGTACGGTTATGGGACCAGCCAGAATGCCGGTACACAGAACGGCTACACAAGCAGCCAGAATACAGGAAGTCAGGGCGGCTATGGAAACGGCCGGAATTACGGCGGCCAGTATGGTTATGGAAATACCCAGAACACAGGAAGCCAGAGCGGCTATGGCAGCCGTCAGCCCTACAGTAATCCCCAGAGCAGCGCTAATTCCCAGAATCCCCAGAATTCGGGACAGATCCAGCATTATGCTCCCTGGCAGCATGGCGGTCAGGGCGGAAATCATGCCGGAAAGAATCAGGATCCCAAGAAGAAATCCCATCCCATCTTAAAAAGGGCAGCAGGGATTACCGCTGCAGCACTTCTCTTCAGTGTGGTGGCCGGAGGAACCATTGCAGGAATCGGCTTTGTCATGGACGGTCTGCGGAGCCAGTACGCTGTTTCAGAAAGCCCTACGCTTTCCCAGACAGAAACAACTCCCGCCACAACGGAAAGCAGCAGTGATTCCAGCACAGTGACCTATGTGACAACCAATGATGTGTCCTCCATCGTAGAAAAGGCAATGCCTTCTGTTGTTGCCATTAACAGTGTAACCGAGTACCAGACGCAGAATTTCTTCGGACAGCCTCAGACTTATGAAGGAAGAGGAAGCGGATCCGGAATTATTGTAGGTGAAAGCGATACCGAATTGCTGATTGTCACCAACAACCACGTAATCGAAGGGGCGAATACTTTAAGTGTTACCTTTAATGACGGGGAATCCGCAGAAGCAAATGTAAAAGGAACGGATTCGGAGAATGACCTTGCAGTGATTGCGGTGGCTCTGGACCAGATTACTGACAGCACCAAGAGTAAGATCACGGTGGCTACAATCGGTGATTCCGATTCCCTGAAAGTAGGGCAGGGCGTAATCGCCATCGGAAATGCCTTAGGATATGGACAGTCCGTAACCGTTGGCTATGTAAGCGCTCTGGATCGTGAAGTTACCACAGAGGACGGTACTACCAGAAACCTGCTCCAGACAGATGCAGCCATTAACCCTGGCAACAGCGGCGGCGCATTATTAAATATGCAGGGTGAAGTAGTAGGCATTAACTCTGCCAAGTATTCTTCTACTGAAGTAGAGGGTATGGGATATGCAATTCCGATTTCCAAAGTAGAGGATATTATTGATGATCTGATGACCAGAAAGACCAGAGTACAGGTAGACGAAGCAAATCAGGGCTATCTGGGAATCCAGGGAACGGATATTGATTCCAACGCAGCAACGCTGTACGGAATGCCTCAGGGGATTTTCGTATATAAGATCATGGAAGACGGAGCAGCTGCTTCCTCCACACTGCAGGAGAAAGACATCATCACTGAGTTTGACGGACAGAGCGTAAGAAGCATGACAGAACTGAAAGATATGCTGACTTACTATGCCGGCGGTGATACCGTAGATCTGACTGTACAGCGTCTGGAGAATGGACAGTATGTGGAACATACGGTTACTATCACTCTGGGAGTAAATCCGGAAGGGGAATCTGCACAGCAGTAACGGAAAAGAAAGATTTTTTCAGGAAAGAAGAGGGTTATACCTGGATTACGGGACAAGAGGGGCTGCCAAGAGCGGCCCCTCTTGTATTCTGCCCGGAAATCTTTTATAATGGTAGGATACCGATTATCCTGCACACTTAAAAAGGAGATAAACAGTTTGGAAGATAAAGAGAAAGAAATCAACGGAGAGAAT
>DVKS01000153.1 GCA_018715905.1 Candidatus Caccovicinus merdipullorum
TTTAAGAATATCGCGGATTTCCTCATCATAAGCAGCCTGATCATAAACCTGATCCGTATCTTCCCGGTCTGCCTTAAAATGTGTCAGGTCTTCTCGGGAAAATCCCAGATGGCCCCCTGCCAGAGGACCCTCGATCACCACCAGATCTGGAGCCCGATGGTATTTCCGGTCCCACATCTTGCAGATCACCGAAGCCGATTTGGGAGAAGATACGATAGGTGCGATCTTAATATCGCTCCCTTTTACATATTCCGGAAGACTCACCGGAAGACCGGCGCCGGAAACGATACGATCCGCGCCCACTTCCACGGCCCGCTTTACGTATTCCGGATAATCCCTGGTGGCCACCATAATGTTAAAACCGATCACTCCGTCCGGCGCGATCTGTCTGGCTTTTTCCATCTCATATCCCATGGCCCGCAGATTGGCTTCTTTTGCATTCTGAAAAAAATCCGGCTCCTGGAATCCGATCTGTGCGGTGGAAATCAGCCCAACTCCCCCTGCCTTTGCTACTGCGCCGGCCAGAGAAGACAAGCTGATTCCCACGCCCATTCCTCCCTGAACTACCGGCTTTTCTACTTTTACATCCCCTATCATCAGAGACTTATATCTGCTCATGATTATATTCTCCTAAACCGCTGGTAACGGTTTTCAGCCAGCACCTGCCCGTCTTCGCCTTCCAGATTTTCAAAGAATTCTGCCATCGCTTCATCCATACAGGCGGCGGCAGAGGGCAGCTCATCCAGCGAAAAGTTCTCCCCCTCCGGAATAATCCGTTCGATCAGTCCTCTTTCATAGAGATCCGAAGCCGTAATCTTCATATATTTAGCTGCTTCCGGCGCTTTTTTACTGTCTTTCCAGAGAATCGATGCAAAGCCCTCCGGAGAAAGGATGGAATAAATCGCATTCTCCATCATCCACACCTGATCTGCCACAGCCATAGCCAGAGCGCCGCCGCTGCCGCCCTCTCCGATTACGATAGAGAGAATCGGCACCTTTAAATCTGACATCTCAAAGAGATTCCGGGCAATGGCCTCTCCCTGTCCTCTCTCCTCTGCTTCCAGTCCGCAGAAAGCTCCCGGGGTATCCACAAAACAAATAACCGGCCGGCCGAAGGTTTCTGCCTGCTTCATCAGCCGCAGAGCCTTTCGGTATCCATCCGGAGAAGGCATACCAAAATTCCGCCGGATATTGTCTTTGGTGTTCTTTCCCTTCTGCTGACCGATTACCGTCACCGGCATGCCGTGGAAATAAGCAATTCCGCCTACAACAGCACCATCATCCTTAAAATAACGATCCCCGTGGAACTCCATAAAGCCATCAAACAAAGCGTCAATATAATCCAGTGCCGTAGGACGGTCTGACTTTCTGGAAAGAAGAACCGTATCCCAGGCAGACCGCTCTGTGAGGCTCCTTTTCTCTTCATTCTTTTTCACATTTCCTGCCGTATCTTCTGCAGATACTCCGGCTTCAGATACAATGCGTTCCCGCATAATCTTTACGCCATCCTGGAAGAAAGAAAGATCTTGCTGATGCAGAGCCAGAATCTGGCTGATCACCTGCTTCTGATCCTTTCTCTCCACGATCATATCCACAAATCCATGATCCTGAAGGAATTCCGCTCTCTGGAATCCTTCCGGAAGCTTCTGGCCGATGGTCTGCTCGATCACTCTGGGGCCGGCAAACCCGATTAAAGCCTTGGGCTCCGCGATGATAATATCGCCCAGCATGGCAAAACTTGCCGTGACACCGCCTGTGGTAGGATCCGTGAGAACACTGATAAACAGCTGACCTGCCTCATGGTGCTTTTTCAAAGCCGCCGAAGTCTTTGCCATCTGCATCAAGGACACCAGCCCCTCCTGCATTCTGGCGCCGCCGGAAGCCGCAAAGATGATCACCGGAAGTTTTTCCCTGGTGGCACGTTCTACTGCCTGGGTAATCTTTTCTCCCACATTGTGGCCCATGCTGCTCATCATAAACCGGGCGTCGCAGACGCCGATTACAGCCGGATAACCTCCGATATTTCCTTTTCCGGTGACAATGGCCTCATCCAGATTTGTCTTTTCTCTGGCTGCCTGTACCTTTTTTTCATATCCCGGAAAATCCAGGGGATTGGAAAATTCCATATGCTGGTTCCATTCCTCAAAGGTCCCCTCATCCACCAGCATCTCGATCCGCCTGTATGCGTGCATCCGGAAATACCCGCCGCACTTGGGGCAGACATAGTAATTACTTTTTACATCCTCCACATAAATGGGCTGTCCGCACTTATTACACTTTCTCCAGAGTCCTTCCGGAATGCTGGGCTCTCCCTTTTGCGCCCGGTATCTGGTATCAATTCGTGTATAAGTCTTTTTAAACATATCCCGAATCATGCGCACACCTCTCTCTGCCTGAAGCTATTTAAACTGATACAGCAATGTCCGCAAAAAAAGCGGACATTGTGGTTACTCTGATAGTCTGCCGCCGGATAGGCGGCCTCAATTCAGGGATGCCAAATGCGCCGCCAGACTTTCATGAGATGACTGGAACACCGCCCGCCGGCGCATGATGGTTTACTTACAATATTGTGAAAAATACTGCGGAATGAATCCCGTATCGGTCTCCCCGCTCTGGAAAGCCGGATGATTAATGATCTCATACTGAAAATCTACATTGGTCTCAATGCCCTCAATGATCAGCTCTCCCAGGGCGCTTCTCATCTTGGCAATGGCCTCCTGCCGATCCTTTCCATGTACGATCAGCTTAAGCAGCATGGAATCATAATTGGGCGGAACAATATAATCACTGTAAATATGCGTATCCAGCCGCACGCCGTTTCCGCCGGGCAGATGGATATTGGTGATCTTTCCGGGACAGGGCATAAAGTTTCTGGATGGATTCTCTGCATTGATCCGGCACTCCAGCGCATGGCCGGAGATGGTGATATCCTCCTGCTTTACGCTTAACGGCTCCCCGGCGGCCACACGGATCTGTTCCTTGATCAGGTCCAGACCGGTTACCATCTCTGTTACCGGATGCTCCACCTGGATTCTGGTATTCATTTCCATAAAATAGAAATTCTTATCTTTATCCAAAAGGAACTCTATGGTTCCTGCATTCTCATAGTTTACTGCCTTTGCAGCCATAACGGCTGTCTGGCCCATCTTCTTTCTCAGCTCATCGGAAATTACCTGACAGGGCGACTCTTCCAGCACCTTCTGATGCCGTCTCTGGATGGAGCAGTCGCGCTCTCCCAGATGAACCACATTCCCATACTTGTCCGCCATGATCTGGAACTCGATATGTCTGGGCTGTTCAATGTACTTTTCGATGTACATGGTATCATCCGAAAAGCCTTTTACCGACTCTAATTGGGCATTCTGGAAATTTTCTGTAAAATCCTCCCGGCTCCTGGAAACGCGCATTCCCTTTCCTCCTCCGCCGGAAGAGGCCTTGATCATAACAGGAAAGCCGATGGATTCTGCCAGTTCCAGCCCCCGTTCTGCCGTAAATACCGGCTCCTTTGTGCCGGGAACTACCGGAATGCCGGCTTCCATCATGGTCTTTCTGGCTTCGGATTTATTTCCCATCCGGTTGATGATCTCTGCGGAAGGCCCGATAAAGGCAATGCTGCACTTCTCGCACAGTTCTGCGAACCGTGCATTTTCCGACAAAAATCCGAAGCCCGGATGGATGGCATCTGCCTGCGTTACCACACAGGCACTTAAGATCCTCTCCATATTCAGATAACTCTGGGAGGAGGCTGCCGGGCCGATGCAGATGGCCTCATCTGCCAGCATGGTATGCAGCGCATCCCGATCTGCCTCCGAATACACAGCTACCGTCTTAATTCCCATTTCTCTGCAGGCCCGGATGATCCGCACTGCGATCTCGCCCCGGTTTGCTACTAAAATCTTATCAAACATGGCATCCTCCCGCTGCGGCCTAACCGACCATAAATGTTAATTCTGCAGAAACCGCTACCTTTCCGTCTACGGTAGCCACAGCCTGGCCCACGCCTACCGGCCCTTTCTGCTTGATAATCCTGCACTCCAGGCGAAGCTTGTCTCCCGGAACTACTTTCTTCTTGAACTTTGCACTGTTAATGCCGCCGAAATATGCAATCTTTCCCTTATTCTCTTCCTTGGAAAGAATAGCCACCGCTCCGGTCTGAGCCAGAGCCTCAATGATCAATACACCCGGCATTACCGGTTCCTGCGGAAAATGGCCTGCAAAAAACGGCTCATTATAGGTTACTGACTTATATCCTACAGCTCCTTCCCCCGGTTCCACTTCTTCGATGCAGTCGATCAGAAGAAACGGATGGCGATGGGGCAGGATCTCCTGAATTTCCTTGATTCCCAACATAATATCCTCCTGCCTGCCCTTATCCGATGCGGAATAAAGGCTGTCCGAACTCTACCGTATCCTCATTATTAACCAGAATGGCTTCCACTACGCCGTCATACTCGCTCTCGATCTCATTCATCAGCTTCATAGCCTCGATGATACCCAGAACCTGTCCCTTCTTTATCCGGTCGCCTACTTTTACAAAAGGCTCTGCTTCCGGTGAAGAGGCGCTGTAGAATACACCTACCAACGGCGAAGTCACTACTTTATCAGAAGCAATGTCTGCTGATGCAGCCGGCGTTTCCTGTGATGCCGAAACTGCCTCTGCCGGTGCCGGAGCAGATGAGGTGATAATGCTGCTTCCAAGATTTACTTCCTTCATCTCCGGCTCTGCCGCAGAAACGGTAGCTGCACCGACTCCGGGCGCCTGCACGGCGATGACTTCCTTCTTGCGCTTTAAGGAAATTTTCATGTTTCCTTCTTCCAGTTCAAAGCTGGTCAGACCGTAATCGCTTACCGCCTGGATCAGTTTCATGATTTCATTCATATCCATATGCCGTTCCTCCTGCCTGCTTGTGACATCAGCCCTGGTACTTCTTTACCAGAACCGTTGCGTTGTGTCCGCCGAATCCCAGAGAGTTGCTGATGGCACAGTTTACATCCATGGCAACGCCCTCGCCCTTGGTGTAATCCAGATCACATCCCTCTCCTTCCGTTTCCAGTCCTGCCGTAGCATGCACAAAGCCCTCTTCGATGGACTTTACGCAGGTGATAAACTCCACACCGCCTGCAGCGCCCAGAAGGTGGCCGATCATGGACTTGGTGGAATTTATTTTTACCTTATATGCGTGATCTCCCAGAGCCAGCTTAATGGCTTTTGTCTCAAACAGATCATTATGATGCGTACTGGTGCCGTGTGCATTTACATAATCCACATCCTCCGGCTTCATACCCGCATCTTTCAGTGCATTGATCATAGCTCTGGCTGCACCGCTTCCATCCTCAGCAGGCGAGGTAATGTGATATGCATCGCAGGTAGCGCCGTAGCCGCCTACCTCTGCGTAAATCTTCGCTCCTCTTGCCAGGGCGTGCTCCAGAGATTCCAGCACAACCACGCCGGATCCTTCGCCCATTACGAAGCCGTCCCGGTTCTCATCAAAGGGACGGGAAGCATGCATGGGATCCTCGGAAGTAGAGAGGGCTGTCAGCGCCGCAAATCCTGCCACACCGATCTCACAGATGCTTGCCTCGGTACCGCCTGCCAGCATGACATCTGCCTCGCCGTACTGGATAGAACGGAATGCCTCGCCGATACAGTGTGTGCCGCTGGCGCACGCTGTAACCACATTAATGTTCTTTCCCTTTAATCCAAACTGGATACTCACATTTCCGGCAGCCATGTTGCTGATCATCATGGGAACCAAAAGGGGAGCTACACGGTTCGGACCTTTCTCCAGGAGAACCTTATAGCTTTTCTCAAAAGCCTGCATGGAGCCGATTCCGGAACCGATGGATACGCCTACCATAAAGGGGTCTTCCTTGCTCATATCCAGGCCGCTGTCCTCGATAGCCTCCTTTGCTGCTGCTACCGCATACTGGGAAAACAGTTCCATTCTTCTGGCAGCTTTCGGATCCATGTAATCCTTGGCATTAAAACCCTTTACCTCTGCCGCCAGCTTCGCCTTATAACCCGATGGATCAAAGTAACTGATTCGGTCAATTCCCACTTTCTTTTCCTTTAAGCTGTTCCAAAAGCTGTCTACGCTATTTCCGATGGGGGTAATAGCCCCCAGACCGGTCACTACAACTCTTCTGCTCATACAATCCTATCCCTTCTCCTCAAATAGCTGGGTATCATTACATCGCCATACCGCCGTCTACACAGATTACCTGGCCGGTAATATACTTTGCATGCTCTGATGCCAGGAACACTGCAGTCTGGGCAATATCTTCCACTTCGCCGAAATGTTTCATGGGGATCTGCTCTGTTACTGCAGTCTTTACTGCATCAGCAAGCACATCCGTCATCTCCGTCTTAATAAATCCCGGGGCAATTGCATTTACCGTAATGCCTCTGCTGGCCAGTTCTCTGGCCGCCGCCTTGGTCAGGCCGATCACACCCGCTTTGGATGCGCTGTAATTTGCCTGCCCCGCATTTCCCATGACGCCGGATACAGAGGAAATGCTGATGATCCGTCCGGACTTCTGCTTTAACATCTGTCTGGAAACATGCTTTACGCAGTTAAATGCGCCCTTTAAATTTGTAGAGATTACTGCGTCAAAATCTTCTTCGCTCATCTTCATCAGAAGATTATCTCTGGTGATTCCCGCATTATTTACCAGAATATCCAGATGTCCGTAACGCTTGATCACATCTGCCATCATCTCGCCGCAGGCTGTAAAATCCGATACATTGCACTGAATGGCCTCAGCCTTTCCGCCTGCTTCTTCAATCTGTGCAACTACTTCTGCTGCTCTGGCTGCAGAACCATTGTAATTAACGATTACTGCCGCACCTTCTGCTGCCAAGGCCAGAGCAATGGCCCTGCCGATTCCGCGGCCTGCGCCGGTTACCAGTGCTACTTTATTTTCCAGCATCATTTCTGCAGTACCTCCAAAGCTTTTTCGATGTCTTCCATCTTTTCTATGTTAAGGACTTTCACATCCCTGTTGATCTTCTTCATAAATCCGGCCAGTGTCTTTCCCGGTCCGATTTCGATAAAAGTATCCGCTCCGGCCTGGATCATAGCTTCCACGCTCTGCTGCCAGCGAACGGAAGAGGAGACCTGCTTCATCAGAAGCGGCTTTACCTGGTCAGCCTCCGTTACGAAATCAGCGGTTACATTGGCCACATAAGGAATGGCCGGTGTGTGGATCTCCACATTTTCCAGCACTTTTCCTAATTTTTCTCCGGCTTCCGTAAGCATTCCAGAGTGGAAAGGTCCGGATACATTTAACATAACGGTCCTTTTTGCGCCGGCTTCTTTTAATCTGACGCAGGCCTCCTCCACAGCTTCTTTCTTACCGGAAATTACAATCTGCCCGGGACAGTTGTAGTTTGCTACCCACACATCGTCCATGGCATTTACTACTTTGTCAATTTCTTCTGCACTGAGAGCCAGAATAGCCGCCATGGCACCGATTCCTACCGGAACCGCTTCCTGCATCAGGATTCCTCTCTGACGCACAGTGGCAATGGCATCTTCTTCACTCATCACGCCGGCTGCAACCAGCGCTGCATATTCTCCCAGGCTCAATCCTGCTGCCATATCCGGCTTAACGCCCTTATCTTCCAGCACCTTCATCATGGCAATGCTGGTAGTTACCATGGCCGCCTGGGTGTACTCGGTAATATCCAGTCTGTCATTCTCCTGAAAGCACAGCTCGGGCATTGAAAAGCCTAACAGCTGAGAAGCTTTGTCGTATGTATTCTTTCCGATTTCCGTGTTTTCGTAAAAATCCTTTCCCATTCCGATGTACTGGGCTCCCTGACCCGGGAAAATAAATGCAATTTTGCTCATATGCAGCTCCTCTTTCCATGAAATTCTGCCGCCTGACGGCGTCATCTTTCCTTCGTCATTACCAATTCAGCAGCTTTCCAGCCTGCTCCATCATCTCATCGATCATTTCCTTACAGGTCTGCTCTTTATTGATCATTCCTGCAATCTGGCCGGCCATAACAGTTCCATCAGTGATATCTCCATCCTGAACTGCCTTGCGCAGAGTTCCTAATGTCAGGTACTCCAGCTCCTCAAAGCTCTTTCCTTCCTGCTCCAGACGATTATATTCTCTGGTCATCTTATTCCGCAGACAGCGCACCGGATGTCCGTGGCTGCGTCCGGTTACGGCCGAATCGATATCCTTGGCCTTGATAATTCTCTGCTTATAATTCTCATGAACAATGGATTCTTTGGAAACTACAAAACGGGTTCCGATCTGAACTGCTTCTGCTCCCAGCATAAAGGCAGCTGCAATGCCTCTGCCGTCGCCGATACCGCCTGCTGCGATTACCGGAATGGACACGGCATCCACTACCTGGGGAACTAATGTCATGGTGGTCGCCTCTCCGATATGTCCGCCGGATTCGGTTCCCTCCGCTACCACGGCATCTGCGCCGTATTTTTCCATTCTTTTTGCCAAAGCTACGGAAGCCACAACCGGGATTACCTTAATACCGGCAGCCTTCCACATATCCATATATTTTTCCGGATTTCCGGCGCCGGTGGTCACCACCTTCACACCTTCTTCCACTACTACCTTGGCTACTTCTTCTGCATAAGGACTTAACAGCATTACATTTACGCCTACCGGCTTGTCTGTAATGGCCTTCGCCTTGCGAATTTCATCTCTTACAACTTCTGCAGGAGCATTTGCCCCGCCGATTAAGCCGAGACCGCCCGCTGCAGATACGGCAGCTGCCAAATGATGCTCCGCTACCCAGGCCATGCCTCCCTGGATAATTGGGAATTCGATTCCTAACATTTCTGTTACTCTTGTTTTCATTCTTTCCTCCTGCCGCACTGCGCGGTATCATCTTAATATATAATAAGATTGGGGTCAAACAGGGGAGTTTGACCCCAACCTCTGTAATAAACTTAGGCTTCTACACCCTTGTTCTTCAGATAGTTCATAACATCGCCAACCGTTGCCATATTCTCCAGATCCTCTGCCGGAATCTCTACACCGTACTCATCCTCCAGAGCCATTACCAGCTCAAATAAATCCAGAGAGTCCGCACCTAAGTCATCCTTAAAAGAGGATGCCTCCGTAATGCTGTCTGCCTCCACGCTTAACTGGTCTGCAATCAGTTCTTTCATCTTCTCCAACATAGTTTTGATCTCCTTTTTTTCTTTTTAGATTCTTGATTTATGGTTCGCCTGCCGTGGTTTTACCATTCCAGCAGGATCGCTCCCCAGGTCAGTCCTCCGCCGAAACCGGCAAGAACTATCTTATCTCCTCGATTCAGCATTCCCTCGCGATTCATTTCATCCAGAAGAATCGGAATGGAAGCTCCGGAAGTATTTCCATACTTCTGGATATTCATAGGAAACTTCTCTAAAGGTTCCTTCAGACGTTTTGCCACCGAATCAATAATCCGTTCATTTGCCTGGTGAAGTATGTAATACCGCACCGCTTCCATGCCCACGCCATTTGCATCCAGCACCTGACGAATACACTCAGGAACCTTCTTTACAGCAAATTTAAAGACTTCCTGTCCGTCCATGTAAATATAACCCAGATCCGGCTTCTTTTCTGTAATAAAGTTTCCTCCGGAACGAGCCTGGCAGGTAAGAACCTCCCATTTTTTTCCGTCACAGCCCATCATACCTTCAAAACAGCCGTCTTCCTGGGCTTTTATCACCGCCGCTCCGGCGCCGTCTCCAAAGAGCACACAGGTCTTTCTGTCACTCCAGTCCACCAGCTTGCTGATATCGTCTGCGCCGATCACAAGTGCGTTCCGGTACATTCCGGACTTTAAGAAACTGTGGGCTGTCATCAAAGCAAACACAAATCCGGAACAAGCTGCGCTGATATCAAAACCTGCCGCATTCACCGCTCCTATGGCAGCCTGCACCTGACAGGCTCCGCTGGGGAAACAGTACTCCGGTGTTGATGTGCCCATGACTATCAAATCCAGTTCCTCCGGCCGGATTCCTGCATTTTCGCAGGCCAGCATAGCCGCCCTGGCCGCCATCCCGGATGTGCCAAGACCAGTAGTCAGATGCCTTTCTTTAATTCCTGTCCGGGAACTGATCCATTCATCGCTGGTTTCCACGATCTTTGCCAGATCATCATTGGTCACCACCCGCTCTCCTGGGCAGGACCCGGTTCCTATGATTTTCGTTGTCATAATCCATCCTTCATTCTTTTTTTCTGGACTTACACAATAACTTTCATGCGCCGGCAGGCGGCGTTCCAGCCATTCCATGAAAATCCGGCGGCGCATTTGTCATCCCTGAATACATGCCGCCTAATGGGCGGCAGGACTTTCAGAGCAGTAATACTTTGAATTTCAAAGTAATCATAGTGAATTCATATGCGTTTGTCAAGAGTTTTTCACGTAAAAGTATCCATGTATAAAAGCCCCCCAAAAGCCTGAACAATATTCTGACTATAATGGTAAACATTGACATATCCTTACAATTTATGGTATTGTATAACTGCAGGGGGTGAACTTAAAATCATTTGTAAAGGGGGTTTTATCTATGAAAACCACAGGTGTTGTTCGCAAGCTGGACGAACTCGGAAGAATTACTCTTCCCATTGAACTGCGAAGAAGCCTTGATCTGGATGTTAAAGACGGACTTGAGATCTCCGTTCAGGACAACTGCATCATCCTGAGAAAAGCTGAATCCGCTGATATCTTCAATGGCAGTACCGAAGATCTTGTTGAGTATGAAGGACGAAAGGTTTCCAAAGAATCCATCCGCCGCCTCGCAAAGATCGCCGGCATGACTATCGTTGAGTAATCCAGATCTGCAGCTGAAAACGTTTCTATGAACATAAAGAAGAAGGACTAGAGCAGGCTTTGCTTGCAGCAGCCCTTCTTTTTTATTGCATCATCCATTATGAACCGGCGGCAGACTTTCTATAATAAAATATTACCGCAGGTACGAAGACGCGATTCTTTCCACACCTTCCGGCATCCGATGAACCCATGCAGCAAAATCCATTCCGGAATCCCGTACTGTACTTCCCAGTTCAATTAAAAACTGTGGGATATCTTCTTCCAGCATAACGCCGATTTCTTTTCCCATCTGCTCGCTTCCCTGGCGGTCGCATCCGTTATAAAACAGAACAAACGCAGGCTGCGGCTTTTTATCTATCATCTTCACGCCGCCCCGGAAGCCAATGGCTCCGATCTGATGGGTACCGCAGGAAGAAGGACATCCGGATATATGGATCTGGGGCAGAACGCCGTCAGGAAGATCTGCATCCCGCACTGCTTTTACTGCAGATTGAAGAAGCTTCTGGGAATCTCTCACTCCTACCTGGCAGATGCTGGCTCCGATGCAGGCCACCGATGTTTCAAACACGGTCCTCGCTCCGTCTGAGAGCACTTTCTGCACCTTTTGTGCCTCCCGGCCTGTAAGGTTTATGACGTAAAGAGATTCATCCGGCGAAAGACGAAGTTCCACCTGATCCATGTCTCTGATTATATCATAAATTTCCCGGAATTTATATGGTTTTATGGAGCCTCCTATGGGGTAATAGTGACAGCGGTACAGCCCCGGCTGCTTCTGCTGGCTGATCCACTGTCCTTCTGCCAGGCTTCCGTCACCGGTCTTAGTGATTCCGTTTTCATTCATCTCTATAGTCAGATCTTCTCCGGACTGGTACACGCCTTCTAACTTCTCTAAGAATGCTTTTCGGTATCCATCCTGTCCCAGCGTCTCCTGCATATAACGTGTTCTGGCCTTGGCCCGGTTCTCATAATTTCCATAAGCCCGGAAAGTCTCCCACATGGCCCGGATATAATAAAGGACCTGATCCGGATTTATGCCTTCTGCCACCTTTACTCCGAATTTTGGATTTGCTCCCAGCCCTCCGGCACTGTACACATCAAAAAGTCCGTCCGGTCTGGCTGCAAAACCTAAATCCCGGAAAGTGGCATGACTTACATTGGCCGGCCCATTGGAAAAACCAACCTTAAGCTTCCGCGGCATCTTTTCTGCATTGATAAAATTCATCAGATAATCTGCTGCTGCCTCTGCGTAAGGAAGCACATCAAAGTACTCTTCCTCAGTCCCGGACAAAGGAGACATCATCACATTCCGTGGGAAATCTCCGCCGCCTCCCATAGTCACAATACCATGGTCCAAAGCCTGTTCCATAATATCAAACACCGCATCCGGCTTCAGATTATGGAGCTGCACCGTCTGGCAGGTCGTAAGATGAATCAGATCGATCTGATGTTTTTCTGCCATATCGGCAATGAATTTTAATTTTTCTTTCGTCATTCGTCCTGCCGTCATCCGCAGGCGGAGCATATTTTCTTTTCCGCTTCTCTGGGCATAGCTTCCGTATTTTCCAGAAAATCCCTTGTAGCTTCCCTTATCCATCTCTCCGGCATAAAAGAGTTCTGTCTTTTCTTTAAATTCCGCCAGTTCCTCTTTCCATATCTCTGGTTTTACTGTTTTCATCGCGTCTCCTTTAAACTCTTATTTCTTATTTTCCTCTTTCAGCAGATACTGATATACATCCCGCTTGCTGATTCCCCGATCTTTTGCCACCGCTTTCATGGCGTTTTTGGAATCCATTCCCTCTTCAAGATACCGCTTCATATGCTGTGAAATTGAAATCGCTTCCCATGACTTCTGCTTTTCTTTCCGGATCTCCTCTGCCGGACGGCCCTCAATTACAAGAACAAACTCTCCCTTGGGCTCATTAATACGGTATTTTTCTGCTGCCTCTGAAAGCACAGTAAAATCTGCCTCTTCATACCGCTTGGTCAGCTCCCGGCAGAGAGTAATCTTCCTCTCACCCAGTGTCTGGTACAGTTCCTCCAGTGTTGCCGCCAGATGATGAGGCGCTTCATACAGGATAATGGTCCTGGTCTCATTCACAAGTTCTGAAAGAATACGGCTTCTTTCTTTTTTGTCCGGCGGAAGAAACGCTTCAAAGCAGAACCGCCTGGTGCCAAGACCCGACATGGTCAAAGCAGTAATACATGCAGCCGGTCCCGGAAGGGAAGTTACCGTGATGCCTGCCTCAATACACTGCCGTACCAGTTCCTCTCCCGGATCGGATATTCCCGGCGTTCCCGCATCGGTGATCAGCGCCACATTCAGCCCCTGCCGCATCTGCTCTGCCAGATACCTGGCCTTGTCCACCTTATTATATTCATGATAGCTGGTCATCGGCGTTCGGATCTGAAAATGGTTCAGAAGCTTGATGCTGTGTCTGGTATCCTCTGCAGCAATCAGATCCACTTCCTTTAACGTATTCAGGACCCGCAGCGTAATATCATCCAGATTTCCAATGGGAGTGGCACACAAATACAGTTTTCCGGCCATGGCCCCTCCTTTCCTAATATCCATATACACTTCGGATCTCATCCGAATAAACTCCCGGCTCTTTAAATACAATCACCGGCTTTTCCACTTTCACCATGGGACGTCCGCCCCGCACCGCTTCGATCAGCACCATATTGGCCTCCCGGTCCGCAAAAGGATGAACAAACTTGATCCTTTTCGGTTCCAGCTTACAGGCTGTCAGGGCATTGATGATCTCCGCCAGCCGATGAGGACGGTGTACCAGATAAAAACGGCCGCCGGGCTTTATAAGCCCCGCCGCCTCTCTGACCACATCTTCCAGGGTGCATAACACCTCATGGCGGGATATGGCCTTTTTTTCGTTGGGATTCTTAAGTCCGTGGGCGTCATTCATGTAGGGCGGATTGGAGGTTGCCACATCAAAGGATGCAGCCGGAAATATCCCGGATGCACCTTTAATATCACCGGTAACAATCCGGATCTTATGCTCCAGTCCGTTCAGCTGCACGCTCCTTCTGGCCATATCAGCCACCTCTTCCTGGATCTCCAGACCGGTAAAATGTTTTCCTTCCGTTTTCGCCTCCAGAAGGATGGGGATGATCCCTGTCCCGCTTCCAAGATCCACAACTGTCTCTCCCGCTCTTATCTGGGCAAACCCAGACAAAAGCACCGCATCCATACCGAAGCAGAATCCGTCCCGGCTCTGAATGATCCGGTAACCGTTCCGCTCCAGATCATCGATCCGCTCATTTTCCCGCAGAAGGACTTTCTCCCCATTCCGGGCAAAAACATACTCCTTCCCGGAAAATACATTCTCCTTCTCCGTCATGACAGCTTTGATCTTCCTTCCTTTTTCTCCAAAGCCTCCAGAGCCTTCAGCTCGGAATGCTGGTGCTTATCATTCTGTCCGTCCTTTTTTTCCTTCTTTTTTCTGGGCTTAAACTTAAGCTGCTCTACCCGATATTCCCGGATTTCCTTCTCATCATGATTTACCGTCACAAGGACCTTCACCGTCTGGCGAAGCACATTTACACTCTGAACCTCACCCTTAAGCCCATCATCTGCAGTTACAAAATCACCGGTGCCGGGAAGCTTGCTGTTTAAAAACTGGTATGTCTCTTCCTCATTCTTTAAGCAGCACATCAGCCGGCCGCAGACGCCGGAAATCTTTGTGGGATTCAGGGAAAGATTTTGTTCCTTGGCCATCTTGATGGAAACCGGTATAAATTCCGACAGATAAGAGTGGCAGCAAAGCGTCCGGCCGCAGATGCCGATACCTCCTAAAATCTTGGTCTCATCCCTGACGCCTACCTGCCGAAGCTCGATCCGTGTCTTAAATACCGCCGCAAGATCTTTTACCAGTTCTCTGAAATCGATCCGTCCGTCTGCAGTAAAATAAAAAAGGACTTTATTGTTGTCAAAGGTATATTCCGCATCAATCAGCTTCATTTCCAGACCTCTTTTGCGGATCTTTTCCAGACAGATCTTAAATGCTTCTTTTTCTTTCTCTTTATTTTTAGCCTCAATAGCCCGGTCTTCTTCCGTAGCCATACGGATCACCTGCTTTAAGGGCTGTACCACCTTTTCATCCGGCACCTCCCTGCTTCCCAGGACCACATAGCCAAACTCGATTCCTCTGGCCGTCTCCACAATTACATTATCTCCGGTCTTAATGGCCAGACCGGCGGGATCAAAATAATAGATCTTTCCCGCAGCCCGAAACCGGACGCCGATTACTTTCGTCATCCTTTAATTCTCCTTCATTACTAATAACATAAGCTCCAGGACAAGCTCTGTATTTACATTGGCATTCAGCCGCACCCTGGCCTTATCAATGGCTTCAAGGATATTTTCAAGGCCGTCATAGCCGCTGTTCTTGCTGATCTCATTAATGGCCGTATACTGGTCCTTGAAGATCATGAGATTTACATCCTTGGTAACCTTAAACATTAAAACATCCCGGTACCACAGCTGCATAAAGTCCAGGCACTCGTAAAGATCTACCTCTTCTTCCCGCAGCTTCTTAATAAAGTCCAGAATATCCGTAATATCCATATCCTTCAGCGATTTCAGAAGGTAAAGCATCTCGCTGTGCATCAGCTTAAACTCCTCAGAAGATGCCAGATGAATGGCCTTCCCCAGATTTCCTCTGGCAAATGCCGCATACACATCCGCATCCTGCTCTTTCACTCCCATGGTCTCCAAAAGATATTCCTTTACCGCCGAATCCTTCAGAGGCTTAAGCTTAAGCTGCACGCACCTTGACAAAATGGTGGGAAGGAATGCATCTTCATTGGCAGTAAGAAGGAGGATCACAGCGTAGGAAGGCGGCTCCTCTATGGTCTTAAGGAGCGCATTCTGAGCCTGGACTGTCATCTTCTCAGCCTCATCTACAATATAAATCTTATAACCGCCATTATAAGGCCGTACGGCTATAGTATCGTTAATCTGATTCCGAACATCCTCCACGCCGATACTTGCCGGCTTATCATGGGTTACATAAATCAGATCCGGGTGATTCCCGCTGAGCACCTGCCGGCAGGAATGACACTGCATACATGGCTCGCTGCCTCCTTTTTCACAGAGAAGGGACAAAGCGAAGGCATTGGCCAGCATTTTTTTCCCCATTCCCTTTTCCCCGGTCAAAATATAAGCATGAGAAACTTTATGATATTCAATTGCCTTTTTTAAATGATCTTTTACAGCTTCCTGTCCTAAAATATTAGAAAATCCTGGCATGAAAATTCCTCCTCAGAGTATTCCGCTTCCCTATATTTTACTCTATTATGCGTAGAAACACAATAAAAATCCGCCGCTGAAAACCGCAATGCACTCCCTGCCATAAAAAACATAAGGCCGGCCTTCCAAAATAACACGGAAAGCCGGCCTGACAGATCCTTATCAGGAGCATTATTCAGATTCATTTTTACAAAGGGCGCTGTCCAGAAGCTTCAACAGTTCCAGCACGCTGCAGAAATTCTCTTCCATCTCTTCCTCTGCCCACACAAGATTTCCCTGCCAGGTGGAATTTTGACGGTACTGTACATGCAGAATAAAAGTAGCTTCCTTTCCCTGGTGATCCAGCACTTCCTGGGCTGTCACAGCCGGCTTAGGCGCAGGCTGTTTTTTCACAGGATCCGGATTCTCCCCCTTTTTCAGTTTCTTAAAACTGCGGTATCGCGTAGAAGCCTGCGGATAATTAATCTGATCAAAAAACCGGTCCAAAATCGCAATCATGCTTCCGCTCTTCTGGAAAGGGATTTCCTCTCTGCTGTACTTGTGATAAATCCTGCCGCTGTAATCTCCGTCTGCGCACTCATCAATACAGATACAGATCAGATTCGGCGCAGCTGTATTAATTCGATAATGTCCCATATCCTCAGTCTCCTTTTTTGTTTGCCGTTCTCTTTACTTTTTCTTCCAGCGGTTCCCCGATGCACCGAAGCTTAATCCGGATTTTTCCTTCCGGATCTCCGCAATGGAAGAAACATAATAACGAATCTGCACCTTCTGGGAAGGACATATTTCCCTGAACTTTCCATTGATTCTGTTGTAGGTAATCTCACAGTCTTCCTGTTTTATACCAATCAGCAGCACCAGAAACTGATTGGGACTGTACCGGGTGAACAAGTCTCCTCGGCGCAGAGACTTGCAGATAGCCTGATTCAGGCCGGCTGCATACTCCGTCAGCAGATCTTCCCGTTCCATGGGATTTCCCTTACTGTCCGTCAGTGTGCACAGCATCAAAAATACAGACTGACCGCTTCTTTCAATCATGCGGACAATAATGCGGTAGCTGTCAATAAAACTTGGATAGCTGCAGTAATAGGCTCCCGGAACAAATTCCTTCTCTTTCAGACTGTCCTTGATATCCGTTAAAGTACCCATGGCATAATGAATCTGCCCGCTCATGGCACGGAACCGCGCCAGCATCTTCTCTGACGGCGACAGTCCCAGTTCCTCAAAAAAGAGTGTGGTAGCATCTTCATACACCTTCAGCGCTTCCTTGTAACGGTTCATGGCCAGAAGACAGTCGATCTGAACCAGCTGCCACTCTTCAAAAGGATAAATATCTATGGCCCGGCTGCACAGTTCCAGCATGTCCTCATACCGCCCCTGCTCTTTTAACAGTTTGCATACCTCTCTCAGGCAGTTAAAATAGGTATCCTTGCAGTGGACGCTCTCTACAGCCACCCACTCTTCATTGGCGAGAAAAGGCAAAAACTCGCCGGAATAACTTTCACATACCTGTTTAAGTTCCTCCAGCTTTCTCTCCGTATTCTCTATCTTTAAGGCCCGATCCGCATGTTCCAGAAAAATCTTATAATCGATCCGGATATCCAGATGCCCTCCAAAACGATATATCCCTTTTTCTACAACAATATAATCATCCTTCGGAATAATGGTGTCTTCTAAAAGCCTGCGAAGACGAAACACCAGGATCCGAAATGCATTCTTGGTATCCTGTGTATCATCACGGCCATACAAAGCTTCCAGCAGCTGAACTCTGGGAATCCCCTCATCACCGGCTCCCAGCAGAATAAGAAAAAGCTGCATCACTTTGCTTGTATTATTACATTTAATTGTAAATGCTTCATCGCCGTAGTAAAAAGACAGACCGCCCAGCATATTCGCTGTAAATACAGGTCCCTTTTTCTCCATAATATCCCCCTGCGTATCTCCGCCAAAAACTGCATTTATTTAACATTTATGTAATTCACATTTGATTATAAAACATTTCATATGCTTTTTCAACTTACAATTCTCTTTCATTTTTTCCTTTTATACAGAGAACTTTTAAACGGTAATTTCCGTTATTTTTTAATCCATGTACAGAAAATCCCATTTTTTCATAACGTAAAATTTTTTGAACCATTTCATCTGTAATCACTTCACCGGGAACCAGGCAGGGAATTCCCGGTGGATAAAGATACACATACTCCGCCGCCGCTCTGCCGGAACATGCAGACAGCAAAACTTCCTCTGCCGGCATTTCCTGCGCCTGAAAAATCGAATAAGCTGCCTTCATATGAAATGTCATGTCATCATAAATGGACCCACGATCATAAAGCGGATTGTCCGCTCTCCCGGGAACAGAAGCCTCAGACGCAAGTTCCGAATCAATTTCTGTTACCGCCTGATAAAGCCTTTCCAGTCCCTCCTCCCGGTCCCAGAGACTGGTCAGCGCCAGACCATACTGCGGTGCACACATTTCCAGTTCCAGATGATACTCTCTGCGCAGCTTTTCCCCCAGCCAGGCTCCGCTTTTTCCTGTATTTCCCGTATAAATCAAGATCTTGGAAAGATCCATATCATAAACGCCTTTCTTTCCGACCCACTCCCTTCCCGGCACACGCAGAAGAGAAAGATGGGCTGTCTTTCGACGAAATTTCTCCATCTCCTTAAACAGCCATCCAAGACGGCTGCGTCCCGGACCATTCATATACAATATGCACTGTTCTGCCGCCGCTAAAAACAGATACGAAGGGCTGCTGCTCTGATATATGGTCAGAAACTGTTTGATCCGTTCCATTTTTTCCTGTCCCAGAAATTTCTTTTTCATGTGGAGGACTGCCGTCTGCGTAAACGAAGGAAGCGTCTTGTGAAGGCTTTGTATCACCACATCTGCTCCCATATCCAAAGCAGATGCAGGAAATCCCCATTCTCTTCCGAAAGGAAAATGGGCTCCGTGGGCCTCATCCACAATCAGAGGGATCCCTTTTTTATGCACGGTTTCTGCGATCCTGGAGATATCCGATACAATTCCATCATAAGTAGGCGACACAATTAAAACTGCCTGAATATCCGGACAGCGGCTCAGTGCCGTTTCCACATCTTCCGGCAAAATCCCGCCGTTTATCCCCAGTTCTTCGATAAATTGTGGATAAACATACTCCGCCCACAGACAATTGAGGAAAACTCCATTATAAACGGATTTATGACAGTTCCGTCCGATTAAAATTTTTCCGCCTCTCTTTACACATCCGCTGACTGCTGCCAGGATTCCTCCGCTGCTTCCATTTACCAGATAGCAGCTTTCATCCGCTCCATAAACAGCTGCCGCCTGTTTCATGGATTCAAGAAGCATCCCTTCCGGATGATGAAGATCATCAAATCCGCTGATCTCCGTAATATCGATGGAAAAGGGATTCGGAAACTTCTCTGCCAGTCCCTTTCCTTCCACCCGATTCCGTTTATGTCCCGGCATATGAAATGGATAATAATCCGAAGCAGAATATGTTTTCAGCTGCTCCAGAATACTTCTTTTGCTCTCTCTTTTTTCTATCCCTTTTCTTTCTTTCATGTTAACCTTCTTATTCCTTTCTTCTGATTCCATTCACCCGTTTCCTTTTTCCGGCAGTTTGCATTTCTTCTTTTATTCCGATATAATTGATACCGTATCCCATACTGCGGCTTTCAGGCAGTCCAGCATACAAAATATGTATTTAATCGAAAAGGAGTTCTTGTATTATGCGAACCGAAACTTTTAAGATGGAACGCCCGAACCTGGTAAAAGCCGGGGACCAGGTAAAAATCATCGAACGCCCCGGAACCAGCAGCTACAGCTACATCATCGATCCCGCCGTAGCCATGTCCGGCTGCTATAAAGCCCGGGAACGCATTAAATCCCAATACGGCATCGTAAAAGAGGTTCAGGAAAACGACCGGGGCTTTTACGTTATCGTAGAATTTGATGAATAATATTCCTCTTTCCCATAGCCTTCTTTAAAAAAGCCGGCGGCATTCTGACCATGCCTCCGGCTTTTTCACATTCATGTGATCTTTGCTTTTACTGATAACCAGGTCCTACAAATTCTACCTGACCCGAATTATTTCCGGATTCAGGATTTGCTTCTATAATGGGAATATCTTCTCCTCCCGGACCGGCGCCCTGCAGGGAACCTTCATTTTCATATCCCGGTCCTCCTGAAATGCTGCCTTCTGTCTCGGCAGGCGCCGGAGCCGTTGGTGCCGGACTGGTTGGGGCAGGATTTGTTGGGGCAGAACTGGTTTCTGCCGGTGACGTAGCAGAAGGTCTGGTTTCTGCCGGCTGTGTCCCGGCAGGAACTGTAGTTTCCGCTTCAGAAGACGGCGCCGTACTTTCTGCTTCAGATGTTCCCTCTGTCTCCAGCCCGCTTCCATTAATGCCGGCTGCGTCATTTCCTTGCGTAATTCCTCCTTCAGCCGATGATGCTGCAAGCACCTGCAGCGTATCAGAAAACTGATACGGCTTTTCCGATAAAACAGTCCAGCTGCCGGAACTCCTGCTGTAACTGCAGGAGCGGAGATAGGTAGTGATCGTATTACCCTCTACCATTACAAGTGAAAGCAGGTCATTGTTCTCCATCACTCCACTTCCCCGGGAAGCCGAATCATCAATCACATTTACCGTTCCGTCCAGATCGATCACGACAATCTGTCCATAGCAGTTTCTCCAGCTGACCGGAGTATATTCCCCGTAAATCTTTCCTTTTTCCGGATAATAATACAAATTTAAAATATTTCCCTGAAAACTCTGGCTGATCTGTCTGTTCCCGCTTCCATCCGGTGCAATCTGGAAGATGGCACTGTAACGGGATCCATCTGCATCCCGGCGGATATAAGCACTATAATAAATCATTCCATCTGCAATACAGAAACTGTTGATTCCATAATCCGACTGGGCGATAACTTCCTTTGTCCCGCCAGACTCCATGCGGTACAAAGCCGTCACTCCCGATGAATTCTGCTCCAGGGTAAACTCTGCCTGATCATAGGTCCGGTCTGCCGGATAAACGCCATTGATCCTTCCATCCTGATTCAGGTCATAAAGCCGGTCCCCTACTACCTGATTTCCGCTGGAATCTCCCGAAACCGGTTCCCCAGACGCATCTACCAGATAACAGGCATTATCCTTAACAAGAACCCTGTACTGTGCCTCACCTACAGAATAGACGGTGCCGGCTTCTGCCTTTTGAATCTGCCCATCAGAGGCATAATATACGCTTCCGTCATCCAAAACCAGAAAACCTGTAGCATTTTCAGCTAAAAGTTCTTTTTCTGAATCTCCCGGCTTCATTCGATAAAGACGGTTGCACAGTTTTTGTTCATCAGGACTTAAACTGCTTAATGTCTGAGAAGTTACCTGAGGCAGATAATAAATATACCCGTCATGAATCTGCAGTGAATTATGAGTGGACATTTCCGGATTTTCTTCGCTGCCAAGCACATTCGCTTCTGTCTCCGTGGTTTTCCGATAATAAATAGGCCTAAATATTCCTGTATCGTCAGCATCCGACCCCAGATAACACCAAAACGCATTGCTTTTGACCAGACTGTCCAGATTTTGAAGATTATCATCTCCGGTAAGACCTGCCCATCCTGTATCCAGCTGAATATCTGTCAAAACTCCATCTTCATTAAAAGAAAATACCTGTCCATCCATAGATACATCATCTACGGCCATATATCCATCTGCATCAAGATAATAAAGTTTTTCCGCTGAGACAATCCATTGATCAGAAAGATAATTTCCCTCATCATCCAGATACCGCGTTCCGCCGTCCTCTGTAATCCAGCCGGCCACCGGCTCCGCATCGATCTCCAGCTCACTTGTCTCCGCTGCAGAAGATTCCGCTGTCCACTGGGATGAATCTCCCACAATGGTCTCATAAACCGTCATAACTACCCAGACAGCGGCAAAGAGCGCTGCCAATGCGCACACTGACATAATCCCTGCCCATATATAAGAGGTACGGATCCTCTGTCCCTTTCTTCGCTTTCTGTTCATTTTCTCACCTCAAATCATAAAATATTTCATCAGAAAACTCAAAACTTCTTTTATCCTACCAAACATTATAATTATGTACAAGGAAAAAAAACTTACAATATGCAGCATATTAAAAACAGTAAAAATCCGGAAAACCTGCCGATGGCATAGTTTTCCGGATTTTTACTGTTTTATGAATTTGTTCGATTGTTAATCCCTTGATTTTCGTCAATGACGAACTTTATTTAACTCTCTCTCAACATTTGACAGCGTCTTTTTATCCAGATTATAGATAAAAAGCACACCAACAAGCATAAGTACAGCGCCAAGCAGATAGCCTCCGGCAACCATATAACGCATATTGACCGCAATCTTAAGTGTCTGATCCGAGCCGCGAACAGCATCATACCCCAGCATAGTGGCAATAATCAATCCAAGAGAGGGAAAAATACTCTGCGCCAGTTTGCGAAAAAAGGAAAACAACGCATAATTCGTTCCCTCATCTCTCTGACCGAACTTAAATTCACCGTAATCAATGGCATCTGCTACCATAGAGTAAATCAGGCAGTTATAAAGACCATACCCAAGCGTAGCCAGCAGCTGACAGCCGGCAAACACAGCAATACCTCTGCCGTCCTGCGGAACAGGGAGAACCAGAAAAAGAACGTAAGCAGCCAAACTTAAAACAGTTCCAAAGGCCACAGATTCCTTTTTTCCAAAACGGTCCACAATCTTTCCAATAAACGGCATATAAACAAACATCCCGAGAGAAAAAATTGTAGAAAGGACACCGGAAATCTGTGCATTCTGGAAATAAGACTGAAACATTACGGTAGAAGCTGTGGTCAGGCCGTACATCGTCAGAATCTCCGCAAAACTCATTACCGCCATTCCCATAGCCGCACGGTTTCTGCAGTAATTTCCCATCGCTTTGATGGGATTAAATTTCGGAGCCTCTTCACTTACCCGTACAGAAGTATCCACCCGAATGACGGTATTTCGAACCAAAAACTGAAATGCAATCAGTCCAATGGCTCCCAGGATCAACACGTACCATACCATCTTATCTCCCTTTAAATTACTGTTTCCATCAAAAATCAAAACCGGGAGAATTGCTGAAATCGGAATATATGCAAAGTACGTGCCGGCTCCCCGCCAGGTGGAAAGCTGAGCTCTCTCTCCAGGATCCTCCGTCACAAGACTTAACAAGGATCCATAAGGAACATTCGTAATAGTATAAAACGCGTCCCAAATCATATAACCGCCTACAAACAACACATTTTTCACCATTTCT
>DVKS01000154.1 GCA_018715905.1 Candidatus Caccovicinus merdipullorum
AAAAAAAGTTTTAGCATTAGCTCTTTACGTTTTTTAGTATATCCATTAATTATGGAAAAAATTTAAGCGGTTTGTAACAAATTCATGAACGAATTATGGAAAAAATGTGAAACAGCCTCCTTCTCCTTCTCTCAGCCTTCAAATCGCATCGATTCTCTTCCGCAGTTCCACCATCTTTCGATCCAGTTCTGCCACAGCCTGAGAATATTCCTTTAATTCCTTTCCGATCAGAACCGCTTCTTTTTTTCCTTTCTTATACCGCAGCTGATGATCCACCCCCGCCCAGAAATCCATTGCCGTAGTACGCAGCTGGATCTCCGCCCGGATCCATTGCATCTCTCCCTGAAAATAAATGGGAATTTCCACAATCAAGTGAAGGCTTCTGTATCCGGAGTTCTTGGGCTGCTGGATATAATCCTTCCTTTTTATAATTTTCAGGTCCTGATGCGTGGATAAAACTTCTGCCACCCGGTACACATCATCTTCAAAAGAACATACACCTCTGACACCAATAATGTCATTGATCTTCTCCATCGCACACTCATAGGTAGCATCGTATCCCTTTTTTCGGCATTTCGCCTGAATGCTCTCGATGGTTTTCACGCGCCCGCACATATTGATCAGCACATTCCGGCCCAGTTTCATGGACAATTCCGCATTGGCAATTTCCAGTTTGGCCAAAAGCATGCTTATGGCTGAATTGCTTTTTACCAGAAATGAGCTGCTTTTAAATTTTTTTAAATCCTGTGTTTTCATTTCCTGCCTTTCCCCAATTATCATCCGCTTCTCTCTTCCTTTAAATTATCAATTTTTCGCAGTCCTAGCCAGACCGCACAATTAAAGAATATGTAAAATGTTTGTAAATATGACAGTATCTCACCGCATTAACTGTTCAAACAAACGAAAAATCGACATTCTCTTCTGACTGTACAGACCGTAAAATGATTCCGGCAGTTGTCTGAGCAGCTGGGAAAAGCAGGATGAAACCCTGCAGCGATTGATTTTTTCCCCAGTTTCATATACAATAAATCCAGAATAATAGAAAGGAATGCAGCTGCCTGGTAAGATGCAGTTGCAAAGGAAAGAAAACTATGATTTGGTTTCCGAAAAAAAATGGAGGGAATAGTTCCGAAGAATCAGAAAGCGGCCCCTCTCCTTCTTATCCTTCTCACAGTCAGCCCGACTTTAACCAGGCCCCGGCCGACAACAGCACAAATCCATCCATCACTGCTGCAGACCAGGCCAGCGGCAGACCAGTTCCAACCAGCGGCACTGCAAATCCGGCTTCCGGCTCTTCATCCGTTGACTGTCTGTCCCGCATTGAGAATGTTATCTCCTCAAAAGACCGCGGTGTCGTTATGAAGCTTTATCTTGAAAATTTCAAGCGGCTTAATCAGGTTTTTGGCTATCACTACTGCCAGCAGCTCCTGTCTCAGATCATCCAATATCTGGAAGAAAAGACAAAACATCCGGTATATCGCTATATCGGTGTAGAATTTATTCTGATTCTGGAAAATTATACGCAAGGTCAGGCATCTGCCCTGGCAGAAGAGATTTTAGAACAATTTGATCATGTGTGGAAAGTGGAAAACACCGACTGCCTCTGCTCTGCCCAGATCGGCTTCTGCTCCTATCCAGGCTATGCAGACAATACCGATGAAATGCTGAAGTATCTGGATGAGGCTGTCACCAAAGCAGCTGATATGGGACCCAATCAGTACGCATGTTATGACTCTGTCCTTCAGGCAGTTACGCTGCGAAAACAGGCCATCGCCAAATACCTGCAGACTGCTCTTGAAAACCAGGAAATCGAGGTCCGCTACCGCCCTACTTTCCATACTGCTACAGGCCGCTTTACCAGAGCGGAATTTTACATGCGGATTTTCATTCAGGGAATCGGCATGGTCGGCGCCGATGAATTTCTGCCTATTGCCGAGGATTCCGGGCAGATCCGGGCCATCGAATACTTTGCCTTAAACCAGGTGGGCCGCTGTATCTCCAATCTCATCCTCCAGGGAAAAGAATTCGATTCCGTCTCCCTTCCCATCTCTCCCCTCCTTTTTCTCCAGGAGGACTTTCTGGATGAAGTGGAGCGGGTAATGGACACCTATAAGATTCCGGCGGGAAAACTGGCTCTTGAAATTGAAGAAAGCACCCTGACCACTGCCTATCTGAATATTAATACCTCCATGCAGGAACTGGAAGAAATGGGCGTAGAACTGATCTTAAACGGCTTTGGCTCCGGCGTTTCCAGCATTACCAGCATTCTGGAACTCCCGGTTCATACTCTGAAATTTGAGCGTACCTTTATCTGGCAAATGGAGACCAATCCCCGTTCCCTTCCTGTAATCCGCGGCCTCCTCTCTATTGCGGAGGATCTGAATCTGAATGTAATCGCGGAAGGCGTGGAAACCGAAAATCAGGTGAGCCTGCTAAACAGTTACAAATGTCCCTACCTTCAGGGATTCTATTATTCTCCCACTGTAACAAAGGATACCTTAATGGAAGTAATTGGTTCTACCCTGGACGAGTCCAGACAGACCATTCTTAAAGAAAAAGAAAAGATGAGGCGCTGATTGCCTCATCTTTTTTGCTGCATTATGGTTTTTCCAAAATCCGATCCGTCCCGGCATTATCTTATTCCAGATAATCCAGAGGATCCACCGCAGTTCCGTCTTTTTCCAGTTTCAGGTAAATATTCGGTCCTTCCAGTGTATAATACTTTGTCGGCTCCGCTACATATCCCAGAACCTGTCCCTTCTCCAGATATTCACCGACTGCCGCCTGTACTTCTTTCATCTGGCCGCAGGTAACCGTATATCCATCCCCAAGATCCAGAACCAGATAATTTCCGATTTCCTCATCCGTTCCGGATTCCATGATTCTTGCATCTGCCGGTGCGCTGACCGGCTGGCTTACGTCACTTTGGATCACCATGCCCGGATTGCATTTATACTGTTCCAGTGTGGGGAAATAAATAGTAGAATCCATGCTGTAATCCAAAATCACATTTCCTTCCACCGGCCACATCATGGACTGGGTCTGGGCAAAATTCAATGCAAGGCTCGATGCATCATCCTGACCGATTCCCACCAGAGCTGCTTCTTCCTGGACAGAATCCGGCGCAGCCTGACCGGCTGCGGCATTTTCAGAAGCCTGTCCCATATCATCCTCTGCATCTATGCCTTCCTGTGTATCTCCGGCGTCCGCCAGCTCTTCCTGGCCATTTTCTTCGCCTTCATCTTTTCCAGCCTGGGAATTTCCGGCTGCCTTAAGGGAATCCTCCCCGTTTTCATCTGCCAGTTGATCCGGCTCACCCTCCATATTTAAGTATGGACTCTCCTCCGACCGCCCTTTTTGGATGGTCATTACGCCTGCTGCAGATACTATAGTCAGCAGACCCAGCACCAACATGACAAGGATCAGCTTATCCTTGAACAATTGATTCATTTTTTGCTTCACGTTTATCACCTCGGTAATATTCTTACCAAAGGCCCATGACTTATACCGAAACGATCGAAATATTTTTATAAAAATAAGATAAAAGTTCTTCCCAGGTCCACCCCTTTGCCGCTTTCTGGTTCGCCTCATGCTGACTGAATCCATATCCGTGGCCGATTCCCTGAACCACCGCCCGCACATTTCCTTCATAGCCTTCCAGCTGGAAGCAGGAAGAATTCAGTCCCAGTCCGTACCGGATTTCATCTCCGGTAAACTGCACACCGCCAATCTGGACCACCTCCACATAGCCGGAAGCATCCCGGCTGCCAATCTGAATTGTATCCGGCACCTGATCCGCTGATACAGGTCCGCCATCGGGAATCTGGCTTACCAGCCGTGAAAATTCATCCGGCGTCCATTCCAGAATCTGCAGAAAATCATCGGCTTCCGTATCCGAAGGACATTCCACAGCCTGCAGATAAGGGCGGCTCTCATCCCCCTGTCTTGTCCTTCCGGCACTGCATCGGGTAAACATAGGATCAATACAGCTTCCGTCATACTCCATAACCATGCCGGATGTGGCATTCACCGCCTCACTGGCCTTCTGGTAAAAATCCATATAATTTTTCGTCCCCCACAGCTTTTCCATCTGCGCCTTTTCCAGGTAATCCATGTCCAGGGCCGATTCAGCAATCTCATCCGCATCCCCCATCAATCCATATATATATGTACGGGCAATCACCGCCTGTGCCTTTAACGCTTCCATCTCATAGTCAATGGGCATCTGCATCGTCACCACACCGATCAGGTACTCCTCCGCATCCAGAACCGTCTCTGTATCCCGGTCCAGTATGATCTTCCTTTTTTCTGCTCCGTCACCATCATCCGGCAGATTGCCGATCTCTCCATTTTTCAGCTGCTTCCCATGAAACCCGCTGTCCTGGGATGAAATCCGGCCTGTCCAGCCAAGAGTCACCACATAAGGGAAAATGCAGGCAGCAAATACCGGCAGAATAATTTTCTTCCAGACCATAAAAAAACGCCTCCTCATATGTATTCTATGAGGAAGCGCTTTCTGCTATTCATTTTACGATGAGCGTTCGACCCACCGGCGCATAATGGTTATCCTGAAATTACTCGTCCATATCCACAGTAACTTTGGTTAAATGCCAGATATCCTTTACATACTCTTCAATGGTACGGTCGGATGTAAACTTTCCGCTTCCGGCAATATTGGTGATAGCGGCCTTTGCCCACCACTTCTCATCCCGGTAAGCCTTGTCTACTTTCTCATGTGCTTCCGCATACGAACGGAAATCCCGTAAGATAAAGTAAGTATCTGCCCTGTCGCTGCTCTGGGTATTTAACAGGGAATTGTAAATATCACGGAACCGCTCCGGATCATTGGGTGCATAGTAGCCGTTGATCAGCTGCATTAATACCCGGCGGATATCCTGATCGCTGTTGAAGATATCCATGGGATTGTAGCCGCCGTTGTTCTCATAATTAATTACTTCGTCTGCAGACATACCGAAGATGAAGGCATTCTCCCGGCCTACTTCTTCCACGATCTCCACATTGGCGCCGTCCATGGTTCCCAGGGTCAGGGCGCCGTTTAACATAAACTTCATATTGCCGGTGCCGGAAGCCTCCTTGGAAGCAGTGGAAATCTGCTCGCTCACATCAGCTGCCGCAAAGATAATCTCTGCATTAGATACCCGGTAATCTTCGATAAATACCACCTTGATCTTGCCGTTGATGCTTCTGTCGTTGTTGATTACATCCGCTACAGAATTAATCAGCTTGATGGTCAGCTTGGCTCTCTTATAGCCGGCAGCTGCCTTTCCGCCGAAGATAAAGGTTCTGGGAACGATCTCCATATTAGGATTGTCCTTTAACTGATTGTACAGGTACATTACATGCAGAATATTCATCAGCTGGCGCTTATACTCATGCATCCGCTTTACCTGCACATCAAAAATGGAGCGGGGATCCACATCAATGCCGTTATGCTCCTTGATGTACTTGGCCAGACGTACCTTGTTCTGGTACTTAATATTTATAAATTCCTGCTGGCACTTCTCATCGTCTGCATAAATGGCCAGTTTCTTAATATGAGGCAGGTTGGTGATCCAGTCATCGCCGATCTTGGAAGTCACCCAGGAAGCCAGAAGGGGATCGCCGTGAAGCAGGAACCGTCTCTGGGTAATACCATTGGTCTTGTTGTTGAACTTCTCCGGATACATCTGGTAAAATTCCTTCAGTTCCTGGTTCTTTAAGATCTCTGTATGCAGTCTGGCAACACCATTTACGGAAAAGCTTCCGGCAATAGCCAAATGAGCCATCTTCACCTGTCCGTCATAGATAATCGCCATCTTGCGCACCATCTCCTGATTGCCCGGGAACTTGGCCTGGATATCTGCAACGAAGCGGCGGTTGATCTCTTCTACGATCTGGTAGATACGGGGAAGCAGTCTGGAGAACAGCTCGATGGGCCATTTCTCAAGTGCCTCTGCCATAATGGTGTGGTTGGTGTAAGCACAGGTTTTGGTGGTAATATCCCATGCCTCCTCCCAGGTAAGCTTATACTCATCCACCAGGATACGCATCAGCTCGGCAACTGCCACTGTAGGATGGGTGTCATTTAACTGGAATACCACTTTCTCATGGAATTTGTGGATGTCATCATGCTTTTCCATGTACTTCTTTACAGCTCTCTGCACACTGGCGGAGATGAAGAAATACTGCTGTCTTAAACGCAGCTCCTTGCCTGCGTAGTGATTATCATTGGGATAAAGCACCTCGCAGATATTCTTGGCCAGGTTTTCCTGCTCCACGGCCTTCTGATAATCGCCGCGGTCGAAAGCATCCAGGCTGAATGTATTGATAGGCTGGGCATCCCAGACGCGGAGGGTATTTACTACATGGTTTCCGTATCCCACCACCGGAATATCATAGGGAACCGCAAGGACTGACTGATAGCCTTCCTGGACGAAATTGTTCCGCTGGCCGTCCCACTCGGTCTTTACATATCCGCCGAACTTTACTTCGGTGGCATACTCTGCACGGCGCACCTCGAAAGGATTTCCGTCCTTTAACCACTCATCCGGCACCTCGATCTGATAGCCGTTCTCGATCTTCTGCTTGAACATACCGTAGCGGTAACGGATGCCGCAGCCGTAAGCCGGATAGCCCAGCGTAGCCAGAGAATCCAGAAAGCATGCTGCCAGACGGCCCAGACCGCCGTTTCCTAAAGCGGCATCCGGCTCCTGATCCTCGATAACATTCAGGTCAAATCCCATTTCATCCAGCGCTTCCCGGATCTCATCGTAAGCGCAGATATTGATCATGTTGTTTCCCAGCGCACGGCCCATTAAAAACTCCATGGACAGATAGTACACCGTCTTTGCGTCCTGCTTCTCGTACTCCTTGTGTGTGGCAATCCACTCATCAATGATAATGTCCTTCACAGCATAGGCCACAGCCTGAAATACCTGTGCCGGGGTAGCTTCATCGATGGTTTTGCGGAAAATGCTTTTTACATTATAAACCACATCTTTTTTGAAGGTCTCCTTGTCAAAGCCATATCCCTTCTTCATGTTTTCCATTCCTCCTCATTCTGGTGTTCCGGCAGGAAGAAACTCATCGCCCTTTCCGGCCGGAACGCCCCCTCAATTGCGAATTTATACTTTCGTAACTCCCAGGGTTACGTCTTCGCCATTAATATTCCACTCTTTCGCAAAAAGTGGATTGGCCCCGGCTTCTTTTGATGCCGCTTCAAGGGCATCTGCTCCCAGAACCACCTGGTCTGCCAGAACCTCGCTGCCGATCAGCTGGCTGTTCTTTTCCAGGATACCAGCTGCTTTCTGATTCTCGTCGCTCATGTAAACCCGGATATGGTCCGTCACCTCAAAGCCGGATTCCTTTCGCATGGTCTGGATCTTGCTGATGATCTCTCTTACAAAGCCTTCTTCCAGAAGTTCTTCTGTCAGATTCGTATCCAGAACAACCGTCACATAGTTGTCCTCTTCCGTTACAAAGCCTTCTTTCTGAGCCACATCAATCAGCAGATCGTCTTTTGACAGAACCACCTGGCTGCCGTCAAAATCAAAAGTCAGCGCACCGGTTTCATTTAAGGTATCCATCGCCTGGTTTCCGTCGATTTCAGAGAGTGCCTTCCGGATATTTCCCAGAAGCTTTCCGTACTTGGGTCCAACCGTCTTTAACTGAGGCTTAAAGGTGTAAGAAGTAAACTCACGCACATCATCTGTAAAGATAACCTGCTTTACGTTCAGCTCCTCCTCGATAATGGACACATAGTAATCAGACAGCGCCTTCTCCGCCTTTACAAACATCCGGCCGATGGGCTGACGGTTCTTGATATTTGCCGTATTCCGGGCAGCACGTCCCATAACAACCACCTTCAGCACCTCGTCCATGCGTGCCTCCAGTTCCGGATCGATC
Organism: Candidatus Caccovicinus merdipullorum; assembly: GCA_018715905.1. Lineage (GTDB taxonomy): Bacteria > Bacillota > Clostridia > Lachnospirales > Lachnospiraceae > Caccovicinus > Caccovicinus merdipullorum. The sequence continues at coordinate 7,906 of DVKS01000154.1, forward strand.
ATGGCTTCATCCACAGCCGGGAAATCGCACAGGTGAACACTCTCCGGCGCCCCACTGTCGATGCTGCGCACCAGATTCTGGTAAATCTCTTCCGCCATAAAGGGGATCATGGGCGCTGCCGCCTTGGCAGTGGTTACCAGAGCCGTGTATAAGGTCTCATAGGCATTAATCTTATCCTGCTCCATGCCCTTGGCCCAGAAACGCTCGCGGCTTCTTCTTACATACCAGTTGCTCATATCATCTACGAAAGCCTGAAGCGCCTTGGCAGCCTCAGGGATCCGGTAGTTGGCCAGATTATCATCCACGCTCTTTACCATGGAATTCATCTTGCTTAACAGCCACTTGTCCATAACAGAAAGCTTGTCATATTCCAGCGCATATTTTGCAGCGTCAAAGCCGTCGATGTTGGCATACAGCACAAAGAAAGCATAGGTGTTCCACAGGGTTCCCATAAACTTTCTCTGTCCCTCGATTACCGCCTTGCCGTGGAAGCGGTTGGGAAGCCAGGGAGCAGAATTAATATAGAAATACCACCGGATGGCATCTGCGCCGTAGGTCTCCAGAGCCTCAAAAGGATCTACTGCATTTCCCTTGGACTTGCTCATCTTCTGTCCGTTTTCATCCTGCACATGGCCCAGCACGATTACATTCTCGTAAGGCGCCTTATTGAAAAGCAGAGTGGACTCTGCCAGCAGAGAATAGAACCATCCTCTGGTCTGATCCACCGCCTCGGAAATAAACTGAGCCGGGAACTGAGACTCAAACAGTTCTTTATTTTCAAATGGATAATGATGCTGCGCAAAAGGCATGGCTCCCGAATCGAACCAGCAGTCAATTACTTCCGGCACACGGTGCATCTGCTTTCCGCACTTGGGACAGGTGATAGTCACCGCGTCAATATAAGGCCGGTGCAGTTCCACGCCGCCCTCCGGATAATTGGGGCTCATGGACTTAAGCTCTTCCCTGCTTCCGATGGAATGCATATGGCCGCACTCGCACTCCCAGATATTTAACGGAGTACCCCAGTAACGGTTCCGGGAAATGCCCCAGTCCTGAATATTCTCCAGCCAGTCGCCGAAACGTCCTTTTCCGATGCTTTCCGGAATCCAGTTGATGGTATTGTTGTTGCGGATCAGATCTTCCTTCACTGCCGTCATCTTGATAAACCAGGACTCGCGGGCATAGTAGATCAGGGGCGTGCCGCATCTCCAGCAGTGGGGATAACTGTGTTCAAACTTGGGCGCGGAATATAACAGTCCCTTCGCGTCAAGGTCCTTTAAGACCATGGGATCGGCATCTTTGCAGAATACGCCCTCATACGGCGTCTCCTTAGTCATCTGGCCCTTGCCGTCCACCAGCTGCACAAAGGGCAGGTCATAACGGCGTCCTACATTGGCATCGTCCTCACCGAAAGCCGGAGCAATGTGTACCACGCCGGTACCGTCAGTTAATGTAACGTAGGTGTCACAGGTTACGTAAAATGCCTTCTTATGCTGCTTCTCGCACAGAGCAACTGCACAGTCAAAGAGAGGCTCGTACTCCTTATATTCCAGATCTTTTCCTTTATAGGTTTCCAGGATCTGTGCATCCTCGCCAAGCACCTTCTCTACCAGCGCACCTGCCATATAGTAGGTATATCCGTCGGAAGCCTTTACCTTTACATATTCCTCCTCGGGATTCACACAGAGAGCCAGGTTTGAGGGAAGGGTCCAGGGCGTGGTTGTCCATGCCAGGAAATATGCATCTTCGCCCACCACCTTAAACCGGGCGATGGCAGAACGCTCCTTCACATCCTTGTAACCCTGTGCCACTTCGTGAGAAGATAAGGGCGTACCACAGCGGGGACAGTAGGGAACGATCTTAAAGCCCTTGTAAAGAAGGCCTTTGTTCCAGATTTCCTTTAATGCCCACCATTCTGATTCAATATAATCATCATGATACGTAACGTAAGGATGTTCCATATCCGCCCAGAAGCCTACGGTAGCGGAGAAATCCTCCCACATCCCCTTATACTTCCAGACACTTTCCTTACAGTGCTCAATAAACGGCTCCAGACCGTACTGTTCGATCTGCTCCTTGCCGTCCAGCCCAAGCTTCTTTTCCACTTCCAGTTCCACCGGAAGTCCGTGTGTGTCCCATCCGGCCTTTCTGGGAACCATATATCCCTTCATAGTACGGTAACGCGGAATCATATCCTTGATTACGCGGGTCAGCACATGGCCGATGTGGGGCTTTCCGTTCGCCGTAGGCGGTCCGTCATAAAATACGTAAGGCTCGCCCTTTGCCCGATTCTCAATGCTCTTTTCAAAGATCTTGTTCTCTTCCCAGAACTTTTCTACTTCTTTTTCCCGTTCCACAAACTTTAAGTCCGTAGGAACTTTCTGATAAATCATCTTCTTTTCTGTTTCAGACATGGATCTTTCCTCTTCCTTCCTGCAGAAACAAAGCGGAATTCTTCTGTCTCACCGGAAATTCCGTGAATTTCCAATGAAACAAAAAAGCCTCCATCCTGCAATCCAGGACGAAGGCTGCTTCGTTTTACCACCCATTACTGCATACTTTAATATGAGTTCCCTATAACGTGGGAAAACCGTCTCAGCCTACTGCACCCTTCAGCCGGAAACTCCGGAGTGATCTTCAGTTCAGTCCCTACTTGCACCAGGCTTCCACCCTCCCTGGCTCGCTGTGCCGTTTGGAACAACCTACTCTCTCCATCACAGTCTTTCGTCATTACTTGTGTAATCACTTTTCCATTATATAGACCGGATGCGGAAAAGTCAAGAAGATAGCGAGGATTTCCCGCAAAAACCCCTTACTCCCGGTAACCGTTCTGAACGGTTACTGCTCTCCAAGGAGTGCAGCCAGATTATTCACCTCTGCCTGGGCTGCCGGTTCCAGGAAGGAACTGTAGCTGAAATAGCAGTACCCGGACACCTGTCCGCTGGCTCTGCCTGCCTCCACCTGGCGGCGGATAATATCATTATAACGAAGCCACTCCGATACTTCATTATTATCTGCCACATTTGTTCCGGCCCGGTACATGCCAAGGCCTAGGTAAAGCTTTACATTTCCCTGGTTTTTCAGATCGATCCAGGAAGCCAGGTTCCAGTCAAAGGCATAGGCCGCCGGCTCTTTCCGCAGATTTTTCGCCTCAAATCCCCAGTAAAGCTGCGGCATAATGTAGTCCACATACCCGCTCTGACTCATCCACCGGTCAATATCCACAAACATGCTGGTATCACTGCGCAGATTCGGCAGATACCCCTGAGGGCTGATGCCGAAAACCAAGTTGGAATTTACGGATTTTACCGCCGTGTAAACCTGTGATACCAGCTGACTTACATTCTCCCGTCTCCAGTCTGCTATGGAAAGGGTGCTGCCGGAAGCCTCATACTCCGGCTTTTCAAACCAGGCAGCCGGATCATTATCATCCACACTAGGATAAAAATAATCATCAAAATGAATTCCGTCCACATCATACTTTTGAGCCACTTCCTTGACGGAATCCACCACCAGCTGCTGCACCTGGGGAATCGAGGGATTCAGATAATACTGTCCTCCCTGGTAAAGCACCCACCGGTCATTTTCTGTTGCTGCATCGGAAAGCCACTGCTTTACCGGACTGCTGTCTGCAAGATCATCCATGCTCATCATGTATCCCGTCACCCGATAAGGATTAAACCAGGCATGGATCTGCAGGCCTTTCTCATGAGCTGCCTGGACAAAATAGCCGAAAGGATCATATCCCGGATCCCTTCCCTGGATCCCGGAAACAAATTTGGACCATGGCAGAATATCCGAAGGATACATGGCATCTGTGTGGGAATGCGCATGTACAAATACTGCATTCATCCCCCAGTTCACACAGTTATCCAGCATTTCATTTACCGCCGTCTGAAAAGCTGCCTTCTCCACCGGAAGCTTTTCCCACTCCAGATAGGAGATCCAGACGCCGTTCAGTTCCTGTGCTTCTTCTTGTACCTGTACTCCCTGCTGCAAAACGGTTCCTGAACCGGGAGCGGCCGCCGGATACACCTGTGCGCCAAAGACTGCTGTCGCCTGTCCCGGCCCCAGCGCAGCAATCATAACTGCGGAAACCGCTATGGCAGCTGTTTTCCGAATCCATCCTGCAAGTCTGTTTAATCGATTCATCTTGTCCTCTCCTCTTGTGTGTTTTTCAAAGATATTTTTTAAATCCCTTGATCTCCGAGTAACCAATGGCTTCATAAAAGGAATGTGCCTGCTTCCGCTTTAATCCGGAGCAGAGGATGGCATACTTCACCTGTCTCTCCCTCCCCCAGTCTTCGATAGCTGCAAACATGGCCCTTCCCACGCCCTGCCGCCGGAATCTGCGGCCGGAAACCACGTTTTCGATCACCATGATCGGCCTTAAATCACCGCAGAAATCCTCGAATATCACAGCCATCAGCGAGCCGCACAGCCTTCCTCTCTGCGCGTCTTCTGCCGTAAATGGTTCTGCTTTAAATATTTGATATTTATTTAACAATCGTATTGTCATTTGTAAAATTTATGTTATACTTAGGAAAAATTATTTGCGGATAAAGGAGAATGCTGTCATGAGCCAGAGAAACCTGACCTTACTTACGGATCTTTACGAATTAACCATGATGCAGGGCTATTTTATGCAGAAGGATGCCAATGAAACCGTTGTCTTTGACATGTTCTACCGTAACAATCCTTTTGGAAATGGCTTTGCCATCTGCGCCGGCTTAGAGCAGGTCATCGAATACATCGAAAATCTGCATTTTGATCAGGAAGATGTGGATTACCTGCGAAGCACAGGCATGTTCCGGGAAGATTTCCTGAACTATCTGCTCGACTTCCGGTTTTCCGGAGATATTTATGCCATACCGGAAGGAACCGTAGTCTTCCCCAGAGAACCCCTTATCAAAGTTGTGGCTCCCATTATGGAAGCACAGCTGATCGAAACGGCACTGTTAAATATTGTAAACCACCAGAGCCTGATTGCTACAAAGACTTACCGGGTGGTCCACGCTGCCCAGGGAGACGGCGTGATGGAATTCGGCCTGCGCCGGGCCCAGGGTCCGGATGCCGGTATTTACGGGGCCCGCGCCGCTATGATCGCCGGCTGCATCGGCACCTCCAATGTACTGACCGGAAAGATGTTCGACGTGCCGGTAAAGGGAACCCATGCCCACAGCTGGATCATGAGTTTCCCAGACGAACTCACTGCCTTCCGCACCTATGCAAAGATGTATCCTTCTGCATGCATTCTCCTGGTGGACACATATGACACTTTAAACTCCGGTGTCCCCCATGCCATCCAGGTATTTAAGGAAATGCGCGAGGCCGGCATCCCCTTAACCTTCTACGGCATCCGCTTAGACAGCGGCGACCTGGCCTACCTGTCAAAGAAGGCCAAGAAAATGCTGGATGAAGCCGGTTTTTCCGACGCGGTAATCTCCGCCTCCAACGATCTGGACGAGGAGCTAATCAACAGCCTGAAGCTCCAGGGCGCCGCCATCAACTCCTGGGGTGTGGGAACGAATCTGATCACAGCCAAGGACTGCCCCTCTTTCGGAGGCGTCTATAAACTGGCTGCCGTCCGTGACAAGGATACGGGAAAATTCATCCCCAAAATCAAGCTGTCCGAAAATGTGGAAAAGATTACAAATCCCGGCGATAAAGCCATCCAGCGTATTTACAGCAAAGAGACAGGAAAGATCCTTGCCGATCTGATCTGCCTGGCCGATGAAACCTTTGACGAAAACAGCTCTCTTCTTCTTTTTGATCCGGTTCAGACATGGAAAAAGACCCTTCTGGCCCCGGGAAGCTACACCATGCGGCAGCTCCTGATCCCTGTCTTCCAGAAAGGTCAGTGCGTTTACCGTTCACCGAAAGTCATGGAAATCCAGGCCTACTGCAAAAAAGAGCTTTCCACCCTCTGGGAAGAATCCCTTCGTCTGGTTAATCCCCACAAGGTCCATGTAGACCTGTCCAATGAACTGTGGCACATTAAAAACCAGCTTCTGGACTCTTATAATTATGGAAGATAGCCAGCCGTCTACTCTTCCCCCCGTCTCCGGCTTCCAATGTCCGCCCGGTTCCGCAGGCCTGAACACAGGCAGCCTGCCCCGCAGCCCAAAGCAGCCGGAAGGATCCATCCCAGTCCCGCAGCCGCCCCCGGAAGGAGGGCGGCTGTTTTTATGAAAGCAGGAGCTCCCTCCCAGTAAGAAGCAAGCGTCAGGCAGATGCTTGCCGCCGCCGTAAAACCCACACAGCAGGGATACGCCAGAGAGAAATGCTCCAGCCTCCGGTTCAGAAATGCCAGCAGAATCAGTACAATGGAAACCGGATAAATCGCCTCGATCACCGGTCCGGAGATCTTAAGCACTCCCGTAAGCCCGGCATTGGATATAAACAGGCTGATAACTGCAAATATTACAGTCCATCCCCTGGAAGATATGCCAGGAAGAAACCCTGCAAAATACTCACTGCAGCAGCTTAAAAGCCCGATGCACACATTCAGACAGGCAATAAAAAAGATTCCCGCCAAAAGGATCATCCCTGTCCTGCCGTAAAGCGAATCCGCCACCCAGGTTAAAACCCGGACACCATTTTCCGCTCCAGTAAGTTCCAGTCCTCCCATATTTCCCATATAAGCCAGAGAACAGTATACCAAAGCCAGCACGCCTCCGGCAATCAGTCCGGAATAAATGGTCTCGCGCACCAGGGCCCCGTCTGACTTAATCCCCCTGGTCCGGATGTTCAGGGCAATGACAATGCCAAAATTCAGTGCCGCCATGGCATCCATAGTCTGGTAGCCGGCCACAAAGCCCTGACTTACCGGGTTCTCTGCATAGCCGCCTGCTGCCGGCCCGCTCTGTCCCACCGGCCAGAAGATGCAGCCAGCCAGGAGAAGGGCGATCAGGATCATAAGGCTGGGCCCCGTCACCTTTCCAAGACGATCCGTCAGCTTGTCCGGACGCATGGCAAAAAAAACAGCCACGCAGAAAAACAGCACGGAAAAAATCAGCTGTGTCTCTTTTCCTGCAAGTTCGCCAAGAAATGGAAGCACCGCCATCTCATAGGCAGTTCCCGCCGTTCTCGGAATCGCCACGCAGGGACCGATGGCCAGATAAATTAAAACCGTAAAAAAAACAGAAAACCCGGGATGAACCCGGCCGGCCAGCTTATCAAGGCCGCCAGCCAGCGCCACTGCAGCCACTCCCAGAACCGGCAGGCATACTGCGCTTAATATAAATCCCGCCGCAGCCGGCCACAGATTGGCTCCTGCCAGATAGCCCAGAAAAGGGGGGAATATCAGATTCCCCGCCCCAAAAAACATAGAAAACAAGGTAAAACCCACTAAAATCCGATTTGTCCAGGAAAGTCTCTGTTTCATTTTCCCCTCCTTTATACCAATCCCATAGAACGCAGAATATACAGCCATCCAGTTAACGTAAAGGCACTTAAAAAGGTCGTTGCCATAACGGCACTGCTGGTCACCGTTCCCTCATGTCCCATATTTTTCGCCATAACAAAGCAGCTTACCGTTGTGGGAGATCCCAGCATAACCAGCGCCGCCACCAGATAACTGTTCCGAAACCCCAGTTTCACCGCTGCCGGAAGAAATATGGCGCAGAAAAGAACCAGCTTCATAGCACTGCATCCCAGAGCCGGCTTCCAGTGCTTTAAGGCAAGCTTCCCGTCAAATGCCGCTCCCATGGCCATAAGCCCCATAGGGGTTGCCAGATTGGCCACATACTGCAGTGTCTTGCTCATGATCTCCGGCTGGGGAAGCGAAAGTGCCGACCAGGCCATTCCTGCTGCTATCCCAAGAATAATAGGATTTGTAACAATCTCCCGGAGCGTTCCCTTAATCAGAGCCCTGTCCATGTGCGTTTGCTCCGGCTTCATAAAGGCCAGAATCACCACGGCCATCACATTGTAAAGAGGAACCGTTCCGATAATCATAAGGGGAGCCATCCCCGCATTTCCATATATGTTGGTAATAAATCCGATGCCAAGGAGAGCTGCGCTGGAACGGTAAGCTGCCTGGGCAAATTCTCCCCGGATACTCCGATCCGGCAGACAATAGGCGATTCCCATGGAAACCAGGATGGAAATGGCTGTAGCCAAAAAACAGAAGACCACAAACCGGCCGTCCCACACCTCCAGGAAATCCGCTCCGGACAATTCCCGGAACAAAAGTACCGGAAGTGCCGCTTTAAATACAAACGTATTCATCCGTCGGATAAATCCTTCATCAAACATCCCCCTGTTCTTAAAGAAAAGTCCAAGGATCATCAGAAGGAATATGGGAATTGTCGCATTCAGGCAGAAAATCAAATTATCCATGTCCTAATCCCACCAGCATTATTCTCTGTCTTTTCCATATCGTTCTTCAAACAATCGCTTGAATTCTTCTTCGGAACATCCGATCTCAGCAAGGCGCTGCTTTCTTCTCTCCCTGCGTGCCTCTGCCTCCAGGCGTTCCTGCTCCCGATGTCTTCGTATGGTTACAGCCAGGATCAGAATCACAGCCGCAGCTGCCAGAAGCGCTCCGCCCGCCAAAAGGACCGGACCCGCAGCAAAAGATCCGGCTGCCGCCGAACCAGTCTCCTGCCCTGCTTCCGGATTCTCCCCGTCTGTGACTGCGCCGCTTTCATCTGCAGCCATTCCCGTCTCCTGAGAAGCTCCATCCTCCGCAGTCTGCGTGCTTACCAGATAGTAGCTTCCTACCTGTCTGTCATCATAAGTGTACCGGACCTGTGCCACTGCATTCTCCGGAGCCGCAGCTCCCAGCCCATCCCCGGAAACAAGCTCCCTGTCCACATCCGCCAGCGTCGCTTCCAAGGGTACCGTTACCTTCTGCACGCCTTCTGCCGCAAGCTGATCCTGCTGGTAAGTCTGGCCATCCACAGTCAGACTGCCGTTCTCGTCAAAAAGCGAAGCCTCATCGCCGGATGCGTCCAGATTCTGAAATCGTGAAAATCCAAAATCCATCAGTGCAATGGTGTCCGAATAATGGGTCCAGTTGCTCTTTAAAATAACTGCCACCTGCTGCCGGTCCCCGTTCTGTGCCAGAGTTACCAGGGTATTTCCTGCAATAGAGGTATATCCGGTTTTTCCCGCCACTGCATAAGGATAATACGTCTCGCTGGTTTCATCTTCCGTAATAAGAAGTTTATGTTCCATGTTTACCCTTCGTCCGTCCGGATTCAAGATCGTAGCCGGAAGATCATAAGAATCAGCAGAATTAATCTCAAGAAGGGTCTCATTGGCAAATGCCGCCCGGCTGATAATCGCCATATCATAAGCAGACACATACTGGTTATCATCATTTAAGCCGGAAGGATTGGCAAAATTGCTTTCCGTACATCCCAGCTCCCGTATGGTCTCGTTCATCATCTGCACAAAGCCATCCCTGGTGCCTCCCACATGCTCCGCCAGAGCATTGGCCGCCTGGTTGGATGAGCGCAGGATCATGGCATAAAGGCAGTCCCGCACCGTCAGCTGATCTCCTTCCTCTAAAGACAGCGCATTCCCGCTTCCAGATTCCACGTTATAAACGGCATCATGAGAAAACGTAACCATCTCATCCAGAGAATCGCAGTTCTCGATTACCACCAGAGCGGTAAGAAGCTTTGTAATGCTGGCAGGCGCATAAGGAAGGTGGATATTCTGCCCGAATATAACCGCTCCGGTCTCCTGATCCACTACAATGCCGGCCTCCGCCTGGATTCCTGTATCAGAAGGCCACACCGGCTTTGCATACGCCGGAAAGACAAAAGCCTCCATGGCAAGGACAGCACCGGCCGCAAGGGCGGCAGCCCGGAATTTTATGTGCCTGATTGTAATTTTTAATTGTTTCATCGTTGTTTCGTTCCCTTTTCTTTGGAAGTCTGTTTTTCTCTGCCGCAGCGACAGAAAATGAATTTGTGGTCATCCTTTTTATCATATCATGATTTTGTTTCCTTGTCCTTAAAAAATTATGAAAATTTCTTCCTTTCGGCCATTCTGCCTCCCCCTCTTTCCTGCCGTACTGCAGGTTTCCTTCTTCCGCTGCATTACAGGCCGGTACTTCAGGCGGGGTTTGAGCATCCCTTACAACGCCATTTCTTTATTTTCTAAAATCTTTTGTTAAAAATATACAGTTTTAGCACTATTTATCTTTATTTTTTATTGTTTTTGTTTATAATGTCCATTTTCTTTTCTCCATTCATGTGATACTATTTACATATGTTAAAATTTCGTTATGGAAAGGAAGGAAAAGCCATGAAAAACTTCAGGAAACGAGGTGTGCTTCTTCTGGCCGCAGCTGCCATATGCGCCGCACTCTCCGGCTGCCAAAGTGCAGACAGTACCCGTATCGTCCGGATCGGCCATAACCAGTCCACCAATCATCCGACTCACATTGCCCTGACAGAATTTCAGACATTCATTAATGAACGGCTGGGAGACAAGTATCGGGTGGAAGTATATCCCAGCGAACTTTTGGGATCTCAGACAGACATGGTTCAGCTGACCCAGACAGGCGCCATCGACTTCTGTGTAGCCAGCAACGCGATTCTGGAAACCTTCAGCAAGAACTACGAAATCTTTAATCTGCCTTATCTCTTTGCCAGCACTGAAGCCTACCATCACGCCATGGATGACGAGAGTCTGACCGGCCCCATCTTTGATTCCACAGTTAAGGCCGGCTTTACCGCCGTTACCTGGCTGGATGCGGGAACCCGGAATTTCTATACAGTAGATACGCCCATCAACAGTCCGGCTGACTTAAGAGGCCTGAAGATCCGTGTACAGCAGTCTCCTACGAACATTGAAATGATGCGCCTCTTAGGCGGATCCGCCACCCCCATGGGCTTTGGTGATGTGTACACAGCCCTGCAGTCCCACATCATCGACGGCGCAGAAAACAACGAAATGGCCCTTACTGACAACGGCCACGGCGATGTATGCAAGTATTATTCCTATGACATGCATCAGATGGTTCCGGATATCCTTATTGGAAATAACGCCTTTATGGAAGGTCTGACGGAGAAAGAACGGGCCATTTTCGAAGAAGGGTTCCAGCTGATCAATACAGTCCAGCGTGAAGAATGGGTAAAGGCAGTAGAAAACGCCAAGGACCGGGCTCAGAACGAACAGCATGTGGAATTTATCTATCCGGACCAGGGACCGTTTATGGAAGCCTGTATGCCGCTTCACGATTCCATGCTGGCAGAAAACCCGGATCTCCAGAGTACCTATGATGCCATTCAGGCCTACAATGAACAGTATCCTGCGCAGACCGAATAAAGGGGGAGAAGCATGAAACAATTACGAAATTTTTTAGACCGAATTCTTGAATTTCTGGCCGGAATCAGTTTCCTGGCCATGGTAATCCTGACCTGCTGGCAGGTTTTTACCCGATACATCCTTAAAAATCCCTCTTCCTGGTCAGAAGAGCTGGTATCTTATCTTTTTGCCTGGATGGCACTGCTGGGCGCATCCATCGTAGTTGGAGAAAGAGGACACATGAACATTCCGGTAGTGGTGGAGAAAATGGGCACGGGCGCTCAGAAATTCTTCGCTATCTTTGCAGAAGTGATCGCCTGCATCTTTGCAGCCGTTATCCTGGTATTCGGCGGTGTACAGATCACCAGCCTGGCCATGGGTCAGATGACCTCCTCTCTTGGCGTGGCTGTGGGAATCTTTTATGTAGTCCTGCCCTTAAGCGGCGTACTGAACATTATTTACACCCTGATCAATATCTACGATATCGTAAAAGGAAACATCCGTGTTCTGCCCGGCGATGAAACCGCCGCGCCGCAAAAGTAGGGAAAGGAGGCTTATAAATCATGGCAATGCAGTCTTTGCTTATTATCATTGTTGTACTGGCTTTGCTGCTGGTAATCGGAGTGCCCATCTCCTACGCCATCGGTATCTCATCTCTGGTGGCTATCCTGCAGTCGGTGCCGTTAGATGTATCTGTATTAACCGCAGCCCAGCGAACCTTTGTGGGCATGAGCAAGTTCAGCCTGACCGCCATCCCCTTTTTCATCCTGGCCGGAAACCTGATGAACCAGGGCGGTATCGCCAAACGTCTGGTCGATTTCGTTCTGGCGATCCTGGGCAAGCTTCCCGGCGCACTTCTGGTAACAAACGTAGGCGCCAACGCGCTGTTTGGTGCTATCTCTGGTTCCGCTTCTGCAGCCGCTGCTGCGGTAGGAAGCATGGTAGAGCAGGGCGAAGTAGAACAGGGTTATGAGCGTGCAATCTGCGCCGCAACAAACGGTGCATCGGCCCCTTCCGGCCTTCTGATCCCGCCGTCGAATGCGCTGATCACCTATTCCCTGGTGTCCGGCGGTACATCGGTAGCCGCGCTGTTTTTGGCAGGTTACGTTCCCGGCATTCTCTGGGCAGTCTGCTGCGTAGTAGTAGCCGTTATCATCGCAAAGAAAAAGGGCTACAAAGGCACTCCCGGCAAGTTTGACTGGAAGAACCTTGGCGTTGCCACACTCCGCGCCATTCCTTCCCTGTCCCTGATCATTGTTGTTATCGGCGGAATCATCGCCGGAATTTTCACCGCAACCGAAGGATCCGCCATTGCCGTTGTATACGCCCTGATCCTTGGAATCTGCTACCGGAACATTACCTGGAAATCCTTCTGGAACATTGTGGTGGAAAGCGCCAAGATGAGCGGCATGGTTGTCTTCCTGATCGGCGTTTCCAATATCCTGGGATGGGTTATGGCATTCACCCAGATCCCGCAGGCAATCTCCGATGCTCTCCTTGGCATCACCAGCAATCAGTATATTATCCTGCTGATTATGAACGTGATCCTGCTGATCGCCGGAACTTTTATGGACGTAACTCCGGCCATCATGATCTTCACTCCTCTCTTCCTTCCGGTAGTGCAGACCTTCGGCATGGATCCCATCCATTTCGGCCTGATCCTTGTTTACAACCTGTGTATCGGCAATATCACTCCTCCGGTAGGAAACACTCTCTTTGTTGCTATCAAAGTCGGAAAGACATCCCTGGCAAAAGTCATGCCGTACATGCTGATGTACTATGCGGCCATCCTGATAGGACTGCTTTTAGTCACCTACATCCCGGCACTGAGCATGGCTCTTCCCCGAATAGCAGGTCTGGCATAAAAAAGGTTTCAAATCACAGAAAGGTCCTGCAGATGATAACATCTGCAGGACCTTCTTTTACTGATTTTTTGCTTCATTTCCGGTCAATTAATCGTTTAATGCAGCCTGTGCAGCAGCCAGTCTTGCGATCGGCACGCGGAACGGTGAGCAGGATACATAATCCAGACCGATCTTATGGCAGAACTCTACGGAAGACGGATCGCCGCCGTGCTCGCCGCAGATACCGATATGCAGCTCGGGACGGGTGGCCTTTCCTAACTTGATGGCCATTTCCATCAGCTTGCCTACACCTACCTGGTCTAACTTGGCAAATGGATCGTTCTCAAAAATCTTAGCATCATAGTATGCATTTAAGAACTTGCCGGCATCGTCACGGGAGAAGCCGTAGGTCATCTGGGTCAAATCGTTGGTACCGAAGCAGAAGAACTCTGCTTCCTTAGCGATCTCGTCAGCGGTTACGCAGGCTCTCGGGATCTCGATCATGGTTCCAACTTCATACTTTAATTCAATTCCTGCTGCTGCAATCTCTGCATCGGCAGTCTCAACAACAGTCTTCTTAACATATGCTAATTCTTTTACATCGCCAACTAAGGGGATCATGATCTCCGGCTCTACCTTCCAGTCCGGATGTGCCTTCTTAACATTGATGGCGGCACGGATCACAGCCTTGGTCTGCATCTTGGCAATCTCCGGATAGGTAACTGCCAGACGGCATCCGCGATGTCCCATCATCGGGTTGAACTCATGGAGAGATGCGATGATGTTCTTGATCTGCTCTACGGTCTTGCCCTGAGCGTCAGCCAGCTTCTTAATGTCCTCTTCCTCAGTGGGAACAAACTCATGCAGCGGCGGATCCAGGAAACGGATGGTAACCGGGTTGCCCTCCAGAGCCTCGTAAAGCTTCTCAAAGTCGCCCTGCTGTACAGGAAGGATCTTATCCAGTGCAGCCTCTCTCTCCTCAACGGTGTCAGCGCAGATCATCTCGCGGAATGCATCGATTCTGTCGCCTTCAAAGAACATATGCTCGGTACGGCAAAGGCCGATTCCCTCTGCACCCAGCTCACGTGCCTTGGCAGCGTCAGCAGGAGTATCTGCGTTGGTACGAACCTGTAATCTTCTGTACTTGTCAGCCCATCCCATGATCCGTCCGAACTCACCGGCAATGGTAGCGTCTACGGTGGGGATAATGCCATCATAAATATTTCCGGTGGATCCATCGATGGACAGCGGATCGCCTTCATGGAACTCCTTGCCTGCCAGGATGAACTTCTTGTTCTCCTCATCCATAGCAATCTCGGAGCATCCGGATACACAGCAGGTTCCCATACCACGGGCAACTACCGCTGCGTGGGAGGTCATGCCGCCGCGTACGGTCAGAATGCCCTGAGCGGCCTTCATGCCTTCGATATCCTCGGGAGAGGTCTCCAGACGAACCAGAACCACCTTCTCGCCTCTTGCGGCCCATTCCTTGGCATCTTCTGCAGTGAAGACGATCTTTCCGCAGGCAGCGCCCGGTGAAGCAGCCAGAGCCTTTGCAAGAGGAGCTGCCTTCTTTAAGGCCTCTGTGTCAAACTGCGGATGCAGCAGGGTATCCAGGTTACGGGGATCGATCATCTGAACAGCCTTCTTCTCATCGATCATTCCCTCATCTACCAGATCGCATGCGATCTTTAATGCAGCCTTCGCGGTTCTCTTGCCGTTACGGGTCTGCAGCATATAAAGCTTTCTGTCTTCAATGGTGAACTCCATATCCTGCATATCACGGTAGTGATCTTCCAGGGTATGGCAGATCTGTACAAACTGATCATAAACCTCAGGCATAACTTCCTTCAGCTGATCAATCTTCTGAGGAGTACGAACACCTGCAACTACGTCCTCGCCCTGTGCGTTCATTAAGAACTCGCCCATCAGGTGCTTCTCGCCGGTAGCAGGATCTCTGGTGAAGGCAACGCCGGTACCGGAGGTCTCGCCCATGTTTCCGAATGCCATCATCTGTACGTTAACAGCTGTACCCCATGAATAAGGGATATCGTTGTCACGGCGATATACATTGGCACGTGGGTTGTCCCATGAACGGAATACGGCTTTGATTGCTTCCATCAG
>DVKS01000022.1 GCA_018715905.1 Candidatus Caccovicinus merdipullorum
GGCAACTGGATAGAGTCCGCTGCCGGTCTTTGTAATGAGTGCTTGAATGATATAGCACTGGATGTTTTTGGAATGACCGGAAACGACCATGACTTCGAGGACGCCGATCCGCTGGAACTGGCCGAGATTAAGCGGCGCTGGAAACCCTATATCGACCAACTGCCGGAATATGCGTATCTTTGCGATGAACTGTTAAGCAGACGCAAGTAACCTCATCCACCGGAGTGTCAGGAGCATAAAAGTGCTTCTGGCACTTTTTTGTAGCTTTTTTGTGAATTTGATTAAAAAGTCCTTGACAACTCGTTTCTGGCTTTGGATTCAAAGAATATTTAATCAACATCCGGATTCAGAACGCCTGCCGGATGCTTCTGGAAACGAACCGGTCCATTACGGACATTTCCCTTTCCTGCGGCTTCAATGACAGCAACTACTTTGGAGACGCCTTCCGCCATGTAAAAGGCGTCTCCCCCAATCATTACCGTAAGAACCGGGAAATGATCTGAGCGGCTGCAGAGGGTTTTCTCTACAGCCGAAGAATGGCGTCATTGGCCAGAACAGAACGCTCGCACTCATCGGCGGAAAGGGTAATCTGATAGCAGTAAGGACTTCCCTTCATATGCTCCGATGCATAGCTTAAGCCGTTGGTTTTCTCATCCAGGAAGGGGCAGTCGATCTGGTTGGGATCGCCAAGAAGAATCACCTTGGTTCCCTTTCCTGCTCTGGTGATAATGCCCTTTATCTGCTTTGGCGTCATGTTCTGGGCCTCATCTACAATAAAATATGTCTGCACAAAGGAACGGCCCCGTACAAAATTCAGCGCCTCTGTCTGGATAATGCCCCTGGCAAAGATTTCCTCCACCTTGCCTTTAAGCTCCGCCTCATCCCGATACCGCTCCTTCTCATCCGAGTCAATCAGCTGCTCCAGGTTGTCCATAATGGGACGCATTAAAGGAGAAATCTTTTCCTGCTCATCTCCGGGAAGAAAACCGATATCTGCGTCAAACTGGGCGTTAGGACGGCTGATGAGAATTCTCCGGTACTCTCCTGTAGGATTGTTCACCAGCTTCTCCAGTCCGACCGCCAGAGAATAAAAGGTTTTCGCTGTTCCCGCCATTCCCTTCACGATCACCAGAGGCGCTTTCTGGGCCGGAAGCATCAGCGCTTCCTGGAGAAAATACTGGCCGCAGTTTCTGGGAGTTACCCCGTAGGGCGTGGCCTTGCGGTAGGCAAGGGGCAGGATCTTTTCTCCCTCCACCCGGCCCAGATGACTTTTTTTCAGAGACTGGTCCGCGTAAAGCACCACAAACTCATTTTCCGTAAACTCCACAGGAAGGGGATTTCCCTGTCCATCTGCCTGATAGGCCGCGGAAACCGGAACACCTTTTTTCTTAAACTCTTTGAACAGATCCTCCGGAACGTAGCAGACCTTCCGTCCTGTATACTGGTCTGTCTGCCCCGGCACCTGTTCCCGGCTGAAATCCTCAGCCGGGATTCCCAGCATCTGGGCCTTCAGCCGCAGTACAATATCCTTCGTCACCAAAATCACCGGTTCTTTGCCAGGCTTTTCCCGGATTCCCAGACATACCTTCAATATCCGGTTGTCCATCTTATCCTCCGGAAGACTTTCCGGAAGAACCTGATCCACACAGTTTGCCTCTACCCGGACCATTCCGCCTTTTTCCAGAGCTACTCCTGCCAGGAGATTCCCCTTGAGGCGAAGCTTTTCCAGATGACGGATCGCTTCTCTGGCATTGGCTCCCCGCTCTCCCTCCGCTTTTTTCAGGCCGTCCAGCTCCTCCAGCACCGCCAGAGGAAGGACCACCTGATTCTCTTCAAAACAAAACAAGGCATAAGGAGCCTGAATCAGCACATTAGTATCAATGACGTAGGTTTTGGCCATAGACGATTCTCCTTTATCTGAACTGCCGTATTTTTCAGGACGGCGTCTTCTTGTCCCGCCTTTAACCGCCAGGAAGCTTTGCCTTAACCTGTCCCGCCGTCCCGAACTTCTTTCAGTATAAATGGTCTCTTATGGCCATTCTATCTTACTTCTGTAAAGTTTTCGTGCAATTTGTGCAAATATTTACATTGAAAGTCCTGCCGCCGCATGAAGGTTCACTTTCCGGCATAAAGCCGTCCAAGACGCAGCAGAAGATTCACGCTCCCTACATTGTAGCCGCTGGAGCCGTAAAAACCGTGGAGTCCGGGGCCGCAGGCAATAAGAAGGGGCAGCTTTTCCGGATCCACATACATCCTTCTGGCCAGAGGTTCCGCCAGCTCTTCCACTCTTCCAAACACAAACCGGGTTTTTGGAAGCGCTGTCTTTACCGCAGCCACCAGGGGATTGGTCAGAGACTCCCGGCCTTCCACCAGGAAAACCATCTGCCCGTCCAGATTTTCCAGCTCTTCCTTCTGCTCCAGCATTTCATTTAATACATGCTCTGTAGGTTCCTGTCCTTCTGCCAGCAGAGCCAGAAGATTGACAGTTCCATTCAGCAGACAGGAAACCGGTACGTTCTCTCCCTCTTCTGTCTCTGCCATGAAATCTTCCAGAACATAATCCACCAGCTGCTCCTTAAGCTCTCCTTTCCGAAGATACATGGGAATTCTCACTTCTCTGCCTTCTTCTGCCCGGAAGATATGATACGCCGCCAGCTGACCTCCCCCCGGCAGTCTTCTGGTGGTGATCACCCGGTAAATTCCCGGCGCCAGTGAAAGAACCAGCTTTCCTTCCTGGAACTCTTCCCCGCTGTAGTCCAGGGTATCAAATCGATTGTCCTTAAAACGCCCCAGAGTCCAGGTCTGGTAATACTTCCACGGCTCCTCTCCTTCCGCCAGAAATACTGCCCGGGCCGGCTTATTCTCCCCTGAATCTTTCTCGGCTTTTTCCGCTGTAATGGTTCGGAATGTTCCGTTTTCATAAATTTCCCCTTCCCGGTCCACAGGATTCATCCGGGCAGGGATTCCAAGGGTGCGGCAGATGGCCACAAAAAGGATTCTCCGGCTTAACGGACTGGCCTGGCCCAGCATCAGGCTCCCTTTCGGCGTGGAATAAATCGAAGAGTAATCCAGGTCAGGATGCCAGGTCAGATTATCCTGGATATATTTCCAGATCAGCTCCGGCTGCCTGCGAAAAGCTTCTTTCTCCTCCTGGGAAAAGAATTCCTGAACTGCCCCGCGGTAATCCGTTAACGTCTCATAAAAAATTCTGGGGCACTGAATATAGCGAAAAAAGATTTCTTCCTCTCCTTTTTCCTGCCACTCTCTCCGGAAAACGGCAGCGCCCTTAAGATGACTTTCCAGAATCTCCGCCCTTCCATCTTTCATGTCCTTCCTGGACAAATGATGGAGGAGAGCCTTTCTGGCCGGATCCTTGTCCCGGGTAAGAAAGGCCGCGATTTCTCCCACATTGCCCCCTGCCTGGACAAAGATTTCCTTCTCCTCAGGATAATCCTTCCACAGTTCTTCCTGTATCCAGGACTGCTGCTTTTCTCTGCGGCAGCAGGCGGCATGGCTTAACCGCCTCCGGTTTTTCTCCTTCTGTTCCCCGGTAAGTACCGCCGGATGAACAGGATAATCCTTAGGCGCCTCCATCTGAAACTCCTTCCATTCCCCGGTACATTCAGGCGCAGTACCCTCTGCCCCCAGCTTTAAAGTAATCTGATCGGTACGATTCACAGAGGCAATCTCCTCCGCCCATCTTTCCCCTTTAACGGCGCGGATCAGAATATCCCCCAGGCCCAGAGTAAGCCAGGCCCTTCCGTCCGGACCGGCGGTCAGGCGGGCTGCCGGTGAAAATTCCGCCATATTTAAGATTTCCGCAGAAATTTCGGCTCCCGGAACCGGCCGGTCCTTTTCATCTGTCACCAGAATCTGAAGCCGTCTGGCAACGGCATAATTGGCTGTATCGTTATAAAAAACCTGAAGACCATCTCCCTCCAGGATTTCCGGAGGATTCTCTCCGCTGCCATCCTGTTCATTCCCTGAATAATCGGAAAATGTCCGGGTGTGTACCAGCATGGCTCTGGATGAAGCGTTGGTAAACCAGCCTTTGTCTAAAATCTCTTCCGGCTCGCAGGCCCCCAGAAAATGCCATGCTCCCTGGACAAATACTTCGACCCAGGCATGGTTATCATCGCAATGGGCCCAGCGGGGAGTGTATACCTGCCTGGCCGGAATTCCCACACTGCGGAAGGCTGTAACCGCAAACACCGATTCCTCCCCGCATCTTCCCCGTCCTCCCCGAAGAAAGGTTAACGGCGACATGGTCCTGTCATCGGTACTCTCATACGAACCTTGTTCCGCGCACCAGTAATTGATCTCCAGAGCCGCCTCCTGATCTGACATGCCCTTAATTCTGTCCTTCAGACAGTCATAAAAAATTTCCCGGCAGTCTTCAATGTTCTCCGTATTGATCCGATGATACAGCACATAATGAAGAAACATGGCCTCAGGAATATTTCTGCACCATTCCATCTGCTTTCTCAGCATGATCCCATGACGAACAAACCCCAGAAATATCTCTGGTCCGCACTCCCCCACATCCTGAATCGGCATAGTTC
>DVKS01000155.1 GCA_018715905.1 Candidatus Caccovicinus merdipullorum
TTCTTAAGGCCAGCTACGGCGGAATGGACAATCTGCGCTGGCATGCCGTTAAGCTTCTGGAACAGGACGAGGTGGTGTTGTCGGATCACCCTGTGGATGTAAGCGGCATTGTAGATAAAGATTACAGCAAAGAGATCATTAATGAAAAGTATGATTATATAGAAGAAATCATTCAGGACTGCCTTTTTAACAAAGACCGGCAGTCGGCGCTGACGGATCTGGTGGATCGGTATCTCTGCCATCCGGTGTGGGGAATTCCTATTTTCCTTGGGATCATGGCTCTGGTCTTTTTCCTTACCTTTACAGTGGGAGATTTTCTGAAGGGATACTTTCAGGAGGGGCTGGATCTTATTTCGGCGGCGGTTCTGGCAGGACTTCAGGGAATTGGAGCATCGGGATGGCTGACTTCCCTGATCGTTGACGGAATTCTTGCCGGCGTGGGAGGAATTCTGACTTTTCTCCCGAATATTTTTATCCTTTTCCTAGCTCTGGCCTTTTTGGAAGACAGCGGCTATATGTCGAGAGTAGCATATGTGATGAATGAAACCATGGGAATGGTGGGATTGTCTGGACGGGCTTTCCTTCCCATGCTTCTGGGATTTGGCTGTACGGTTCCGGCTGTGATGGCTGCCAGGGCACTGGAAAGCTACCGGGACCGGCTGCGTACGATTCTTGTTACGCCCTTTATGTCCTGTTCGGCCAGACTTCCGATTTATGTTCTGTTTGCGGAAATGTTTTTTCCGGACAAGGCTCTTTTTGTGGCCTATTCTTTGTACCTGATCGGTCTTTTGATGGCGATTCTCATTGCCTACCTGGTACATAAGACAGAAAAGGAAAAAACAGAGAGCCATGGCCTGCTGATTGAACTGCCGGAATATAAGACGCCAAATGGCCGCACTGTGGCGATTTATGTGTGGGATAAGGTGAAGGATTATCTGACGAAAGCAGGAACCACTATTTTTGTGGCATCGATCATTTTGTGGTTTGTGTTAAATACCGGTACTTCCGGATTTGTAGCCGATGTTTCCGAAAGCTTTGCTGCCATATTCGGCCGATGGATTGCACCGCTGCTTAAGCCTGCAGGCCTGGGCCAGTGGCAGATTGCGGTAGCGCTGATTTCCGGTCTGTCGGCAAAAGAAGTAGTGGTATCCAGCTTTTCTGTTCTTTACGGAATCGGAAATATCAATTCAGCCCAGGGAATGAGTACTCTGATGCAGATTCTTTCAGCCAGCGGTTTTGGGAGCGTGAATGCCTATGCGCTGATGATTTTCTGCCTGCTGTATTCTCCATGCGTGGCTGCGGTGGGAACCATTAAGCGAGAGACCGGATCCTGGCGATGGACTTTGGGAATGGTATGCTTCCAGATCATTGTCGCCTGGATTGCATCGGTGCTGGTTTACCAGATTGGAAGTATTTTATTCTGATTCGGATGCAGCCGGAGGAAAACAAAAGATTGCGGATGCTGCCGGGGCAAATTCTGTTTGTTCAGGCAGCATCCGCAGCGTGTTTTGCAGCAATCGCTTATAAATTCTCTGCTTCAGCCAGGGCTGCGCCGTGGGAAACTATGGTGATTTGACCGTATTCACGGCTGTAACGGTAGATCTGATTAGACAGGCGGTCCTCCGGCGGGACTTCTGTGTCATTGATTTCTTTGACCAGGCGGCTCATATCTTCAAAATCGTAATTGCCGGAATCGGCTACCAGCAAAACTTCGTGGATGCTGGAAGGCAGGATGATGATATCCTGCTCCAGGCGGTCTGCGAAGTTTTTTATTTCATCCGGATAGAGCATACAGGCGGCTCCATTTACACCGGCAGGATTCGAAAGGACGTATAGTGTCGGGAAAACGGGATTCTGCTCCATACGCTGTTCTTCTGCAGCTTCCAGGAGGGAGTCAACTGCTTCTTCTTCATATTCATCACCCATAGCTTCGCGTGCCAGCTGTTTTAGAACATCGCTCATGGGACGGATTACCGGAGGCAGGAGCCGGGGCGTATTTGCGAGAGCGCTGCGCATCAGTTCCTTCTGCGTGATTCCCCAGGACCTTAAATGATCTTTATGGATCAGAGCAGTCACGTATCCATGGGCGCGCTGTTCCATGAGAAGATAGCAGACCAGGGACATATCCTGGAATTCCATGTGGGGAAGACGTTTTAAAAAGGCGGCATTGGCCTGCGTATTAATCAGCTTATATACAATATGGTCTTTAACTTCCTGATACGAAGCCAGAACGCGGGAATCCAGATAGGGAAGCCCGGGATTTGAAATATAGAGACGATAAATACTGTCACAGATCTCGGAAACCGACATGCCGTTTTTCAGTTCTTTATAAAATTCATTCAGATAAATTGTGGGAGAGACTTCTTCGTTTTTTCGGCAGATGGAAACGCCGTCCCAGACAATCCCGTTGTTTTTCGGAATGGACCGAAGGGTGATGGTGTAATCGGAACCTAATTGAATTTCCAGATTTTTCCTTACAGATTGCAAAAATAATTCATACTCCATAATTTGACCTCCTAAAATTTGCGATATTCAATGACTTGCGATTGGAAAATGCAGCCGGATCCGGACAGAAATTGACAAGTGAAAAAGGCTGCCGCTGCGGATTTTAAGCAGCAAAAATAAAAAACAGGTACAATAAAAAAACATATGTATGGGTAAGTGCCTTACATGGAAGGCGGTCCGACGCGGGACCCTGCAGCGAGAACTCGCTGATTAAGAAAGATAAAAATCATATACAGCGCATAAATGCGTCTTTCGAAAAACCTGCAGCACAGGTTCTGACATACATTATAGGACATTTTATAGCTTTTGGCAACCGGAATTTGCAAAAAATTACAAAAAATGCAAAAAACAGGGAATTATGCAGAAAAATCCACGGAATGGAAAGGGATGTTCCACTAAAAACCTGCAGGATAGCGTAACTCTGCATAAGAAAAATTGAAAACAAAGCGGCTTTTTGATCTTTTGACTATGGTATCATGTAATCACCACAAGACAGGCGGAAGCAGATGCTATGGTGGGAAGAAAAACGGATAATTGAGGGAAAATAACAGGAGGAGAGAAAAGCATGGTTCACTATACCACAATGATTAACGGAATTCCGGTTCATGCACAATACACGGAAGAGAGTGTGCAGGAGATTTTTCTGCCCCTTCTTTGCCGGCTTACAGCTATGCAGCGGAAAAAGAACGGACGCATCCTGGCGATGCTTGCGGCGCCGCCTGGTGCGGGGAAGAGCACATTAGCGGGCTTTTTGCAGATGCTTGCACGGTATGTTTCGGAACGGGAGGATCCGCCGCATTCCGGGGAAGAGATTTTGCAGAAATTCATGGCAATGGATATGGCAGGAAGTTCGCTGTCACTGCCTTCGGGGCTGGTAAAAAACAATCTGGACATCAAACCGGTTACGGTAATCGGTATGGATGGATTTCATCGGTATCAGGAGGATCTGCTTGCACACAAGACTGTGCGGAGAGGCAGGGAAATTTCACTGGTTGAGATTAAAGGCGCGCCCATGACGTTTGATCTCCCGGCACTGACTGAGAGGATCCGGCAGGTAGCGGCAGGGGAGGCATGCGGGTGGCCGGAGTATAACCGGCTGCTCCATAATCCGGTGGAGAATGCCATAACAGTAAGGGGCGACATTGTCCTGCTGGAAGGAAATTATCTTCTTATGGACAGGGACGGCTGGCGCGATTTGGCCGGCTTTGCCGATTATACCATCCGCATTACAGCAGATGAGCAGATGTTAAAAAAGCGCCTGGTGGAGAGGAAGATAAGCAGCGGGGCGGATCCGCAGGCTGCCCTTCGTTTTGTAGAAAGCAGCGATCTGGAAAATGTACGGGAATGCCTGATGCATACCAGGAAAGCGGATCTTAATTTAATTGCGGATGAACATGGAGCATACCATAAAGTTTAGCTGCCGCAATGTCAGGTCCATGAGTGTGTCAATGACTTCCTGACGATATTGGTTATGAGCGGATATCCTGCTGTTTTATGCATGGGAATTTAATTTATAGGTTGGTAAATAGACTGCGAAAATCCTCTATAAAATGAATATTGACAAACCATTCGTTCTGTAGTACAACATCTTTTGCTATGAAGATTTACTGCCGGACAAAACAAAATTCAGCAAAGGATAAGGAGAGAATATCTCATGAAAAGTACTGCAAAGATTGATATGACGCAAGGTGCTATTATGAAGAAAGTGCTGTTGTTTGCCCTGCCCATTTGTATTGGAAATGTGCTCCAGCAGCTTTACAGCACAGTGGATACCCTGGTGATCGGCAATTTCTGCGGTTCTGTTTCGCTGGCGGCGGTGGGGACCAGCAGCCAGCCGGTGGAAATCCTTCTGTGTGTGTTCCTGGGCCTTGGAACGGGGGTGTCGATTCTGGTTTCGCAGTTTACGGGGCGCGGTGACAGAGAGGGGCAGAAAAATATCTGTGCTACGGCTGTTTCCTTCCTTTTTCTGTGCGCGATTCCTTTAAGTGTGCTGGGACAGTTTTTTGGGCCTCTGGTTCTTAAGTTTATGCAGGTGCCGGATGACACCTGGGAACTGGCCAATTCCTATATCAGCATTATATTCTGGGGAACACTGGGGAATATGGGATATAATATGAACGCGGGAATTTTGCGGGGAATGGGGGACAGCAGGGCATCCCTGCTTTTCCTTCTGATTTCCTGTATGGTAAATATTGTTCTGGATCTTTTGTTTGTGGCCGGTTTTGGCATGGATGTGGGAGGTGCGGCTCTGGCAACGGCTATTGCCATGTACTGTTCCTGGCTGTTCAGCATTTTTTATATTCGAAAACAGTATCCGGAACTGGGATTTACCTTCCTTCCGCACCGGATGAACGGAAAGATGATGAAGCAGATTGTGGCCATAGGGCTTCCGCTGGGACTAAACAGCTCTATTTATTCTGTGGGACATATTTTAATGCAGTCCCTGATTAATATGCAGGGATCTACCTTTATTGCTGCATGTTCCATCAGCAGCAAAGTGACGGGAATTGCTAATGTGGCCATCACATCCATGTCTTCTGCAGCTACCACCTTTTCCGGTCAGAATCTGGGTGCAGAGAATTATGAGTACCTGCGGAAGGGAGGGATCCGGATTCCGTTGTTTTCCGGATTGATTACCTGCTCTGCAGGCCTTCTTGTGACTTTTTTCTGCCGCCCGATCCTGGAACTGTTTACCAGGGACCAGGCGGTTCTGGAACTGGCCGTGCGCTATATATGGGTGGTTCTTCCCTTTACCTGGGCCTATGCGGTCTTTAACTGCATTATCAGTTTTGTCAACGGTATGGGAGAAATCCGTTTTCCTACAATTGTAAATATTCTGACCTTATGGGCGGTCCGGATTCCCTGCGCCTATGCCATTGCTGTCTTTTTCGACGGCGGTTATGTGATGGCCAGCATCCCGGTAAGCTTTGTGTTCGGTATGGTGTGCATGTTCAGCTATTTCTTCTCGAAAAACTGGAAGAATATCAAACAGCTGGCTGCAGCACAGATGTCCGGGACGGCAGGCGGGCGGCATTGATCGGCTATGTCTGGGAGCCGGGGCGGTTTCCTGCCTTTTCCAGGGATAAAAGGTGGATTTTTTTATCCACGCCTCCTGCGTATCCGGTAAGGCTTCCGTCGGTCCCTAGAACCCGGTGGCAGGGAACGATGATGGAAATGGGGTTATGTCCGACTGCGCTGCCTACTGCCTGAGCAGACATATGGGCAAGGCCCCGCCTTTGGGCAATCTGCCCGGCGATCTTTCCGTAGGTGGTGGTTTTTCCATAAGGAATGGCAAGGAGAATTTCCCATACCTGTTTTTGAAAATCTGTGCCGATCAGATGCAGAGGAGGAAGAAAATCCGGCTCTTTTCCGGAAAAGTAAAGATCAAGCCATGCTTTTGTCTGATCAAATACAGGCAGATTTCTCTCTTCCTGCTCTTTTTCCAGGCCTCTGGCAAAATATTTCTGTCCCTGGAACCATAATCCGGTTAATCCTGCGTCATCTGCGGCCAGCAGAATGTCTCCTATGGGAGAGGTGTAGTGACTGATGTACTGCATGGGGAAAACCTCCTTTGTTCGTTTCTGTTAATTATACTATCAGTGAATTTGCTTTTCAATCAAAAGAGATTCCCTTCTGAATCCTCTGTTTTAAGGCCTGAATAAATGGAGGAAGAAGTGGAATCTCTTTTTTTCCTGTGGTAAGATAGGAAAAGTAAAGAGAGGGCTGCCGCATCAAAGTTAAGGAAATCCTTGATGCGGCAGTTCTTTCTTTGTTGTATAATGAGGATACCAGAATTTTATAATGAAGAGAGGCTGGGAGGCAGATGAGCAGGAGAAGCATTCTTATTATGGCGGCGGCAGGCATGACGATCATGGCCTTGACGGCATGCGGAATCGTTGGAGACAGCTGGGAGACAAGCAGCATTTTCGGGGCGGTGACAGAATTTGCATCAGAACTGAAAGATGGGGTTTTTCAGGAAATCCGACGCCGGCTGCCAGGTGCAGGAGAGGATTCCGGAGGCGGGACGGCACAGGAGGGCGGTACAGAGAAGGATCCGGAGGACCGGCAGCAGGAGAAACTGGCAGAACTGGGGCAGGAGACCCTGACGGTGGAAGAAGGGGAGATTCGCATGGAATCGGAAACGGAAGGAGAAGCGGATCTGATGGTCCGGCTTCCGGATTACGAGGCTCTGTTTCTGGAGGCTCTGCATGCAGAAGATCCGGATGCGTATCTGGAGAATGCACTGGAGAATGGAGATTATGAAACGAAACAGGTGGAAACCAGGGCACAGGTAACGGTGGAAGGTGGAAACCAGGTGGTTCATTCTGAGGAGGCAGCAAAGGAAGCGCTGGAAAAGGAACTGGTCCAGGCCATTGCAGCTCTGGCGGGGGAGGAGAATGAGTAATGAAAAACTTGCGTCTTACTGCTCTGGCTCTTATAGTCAGCTGCGGGGCAGCTTTGACGGCTCCCGCAGCCGTTTCGGCAGAGGAGCCCGGAAGCGTATATACGGCAGATCAGGCAGAGTTTATTGTGGAGAAATATCATCAGCAGGAAAGTGAACTGGAAGCGCTGCTGGGAGACGAAACGGCTGTCAGTTACTGGAGGTTTATTAACCGATTACAGGAAGACGATACGATTTCCTGGGTGATAGAAAAATCTTCCTGTCTGGTGGATGAATATCCGGATAAGAAAGAGTATGTGGAGATCCTGGCGAATCTTATGACTATGCAGACCGGGGAACTGGCTGAACAGATCGAAAACCAAAGTCAGTTCGATCATTTTAAAGGAGTTGAGGACTATGTGCTGCAGGTGGCGGATATCGCTGCCGGGATCGCCGGAGGTGTGGGATCCAAAGCCTACAAGACCATTTCTCCGATTGTGGATGCAGCCCTGGGAGGCGGAAAGCTGGCAGTAGAAAATGCGGAACTGGCCAGGTATTTTGAAGCGTCCATACAGGACTATACCCAGTCCAGTGCATTTTTGGAGGCCATAAGTACGTATGCAGAGGATGAACTTCTCCGGGAAACGGCATCGGATCTGCTGAAGGCCAATGAGGAACTTCTGCAGAAACGGCTGGAGTACCTGGGAGATTCGGCGGGGACCATAGCGGAATACCAGGCGGATTATTTTCTCGGCAATCTGTATTCCGATCTTTTAAAGGAAACCACTCTTTATCAGACCGACGAAACGGTAAAATGGTATGTGGACGGTGTGGAAGGACTGCGTCAGTCGCTTTTGTCCATTTTAAGTCTGGGAAAAGCAGCCTTTAACTGTACGATTATGGCTGCGGATCTGCAGTACGGCACTTCTGCTACATTTAACCGGTATCAGGAAACGCGGATCGTGGCAGATGCAGCAGGGGCAATATCCGAGGCAAACCAGAAAGTTTCCGTTTCATCCAGAGAAAATCCACAGAATGTACTGGATGACGTCCGGGAAAAGACCAATTACTACCGGCTGCTTACGGCGGTTCATGCCCGGGGAGAATATCTTATTTACCAGCTTCTTATGAATGACGCGGGAGTCCTTTCAGAAAGATATAAAAGAGAGGATCTGCTTCGGAACAAATCCACAGAAGACTGGTATCAGGGACAGACAGAGAAACTTACCTTCTGTGAGTCCACACTGGATACGATGTTTCAGGTGCCGGATGATGATGATTCTTTGTGGCTCCAGGCATATGCGCCGGTTCTGGATCAGTATTACACTGCGCTGACGGAAGGGTGGAGCGAGAAGGAATATGAGCAGGCCGGTTTGTGTAAGCTGGCATCTGGCCAGGAGCCGGCTGCATTGGGATATTGTTTTACCGATGTAGATTATGACGGATCGAAAGAGC
>DVKS01000156.1 GCA_018715905.1 Candidatus Caccovicinus merdipullorum
CCGTACAGGCCACCCGCAAAAACACATCCGCTTCTCCGTTATTGGTAAAGCTTACCTTTTTTGCGTTGTTATCCAGTTTCTCTGTGATCCCGCCATCTGTCGTCGGTGTCTTTATGGGATTCTCCAGTGTAAGAGAATGGAGAACGGTAGCTCCGGTAAATCCCACAGCCATGGCAAAAATCAGCAGGATAACAGGGAAAAATTTCCGAAGCATCTTTTTATCCATTTAAGTCATCCCCCTTCTCCATTCGCTTCTCCCTGCGCGTTTTCAGCGGATCTTCCAAAACTGCTGCAACTTCTCTGGAATAAAATGCTGTCCGGGTTACACCTCCGGACGATCCAGACTTGCCGTGAGGTTCGGTGTAAATTCCATCTTTTATCTGAGTGAAATTGCCGTCCTGGGACAAATCCTTTTCGTTGGTTACGGATGCAGTATGATGGAAATAACCGCTGTGTTCCGGCGTGTTCGTCAGTGTTACCAGAATATTATCTCCGGGCTTTACGGTAATCGTGCTTCCGTTTCCTCCGCCTGCAAGGGAACCTTCTTTATCGCTGACCATACCCTTCAACGTGTATTCCATCGGAACGATCTCTTCGATCTGGAAGCTTTCTCCGTCCTCAGGCGGCGTCAGAAGGATACTGCCGCTGATTTCCTGATGTCCCAGAGCAACAGAAGCATACACATTACCATCCTGTTTCACCTGAATCAGGAATTTGTAGTTATCATCAATAGGTTCGCTGGGAAGACCATTTCCCTCAACGATCTTTTGAATCCGCAGAAGAGCAGTCTCCAGCTTATTGGTAATAGTTGTTGTACCATCGCTTTCCGTAAAAGAAACCTCATACTGGTATCCATCCTTAAGCTTTACTGAACTAGGAGAAACCGTAATAGGATTTCCTTCCGCATCCAGCTCATAAACAGCATACTTGATCTGCTGCCCATTTCTATAAACAGGAAGTCCTTCCCATGTATGCGTCAGATTATCCGGCCTGGTCAGCGTAATCGGATTGTCCTTTTGCGTCCGATCTGCCAACCTATAGATGGGATCTTTTCCCTCTTCCCGCGTAACCTCATAAAGACCAGCCTTGACTTCACCGGAAGATATATTTCCTTCATCTACCCAGATCTTTTTCACCGTTTGTTCTGTGGTTTTCGGAATATATTTGTTCGTTACCGTCACATGATTGCTGAAATTCTTTTCTTCTGCTTCTGTATACGCAACCGTATATTCCCAGTCATTCCCGCTGTTCTTTCCTGGAAGCTTTCCTCCCTCCTGAATCTGGAAGGTGCCGTTCATTTCGCGGACGGTATATTCCATCTCTATCTGTTTCCCTTCATAGCGGATATAGACCGGAAGCCCCGCAAAAATGCCTTTCCACGCTTCATATTCTCCGGATACTCCGCTTTCTAATGTTACCGGCTGCTGGCCTTCATCTGTTTCTGTCTGATCTGCTGTGCCGTCCAGGATTAAACGTCCATTGTCGCCGGGGAACACCGACCATTCGTTCTCCGAATCGGCTTCCCGCCACAGCAGCTGCATTGCTACATTTTCCGGCCGATTTCCATCCTGATTATTCTCATCATTCCAGTTTTTTGTCACCAGTACCGCTGTCTCCGGATCCAGTGAATTCGTTATAGTAATCTCGTACCTTTGCTTTGCTTCATTCCATTGGCATATTTGGTCTCCTGGCGAGTATACAACCTGATATCCGTCCTGATCGGATCCTAACCCGCTTACTTCTTCTACCTTGTAGGAATATCCATCCGCAGGCAGACCTGCCCACTCATATTCCCAGGTATCCCCGGTTCCCGTCATCGTTACCGTCTCATAATTTTTCCACTCACTGCTTCCGTCTTCGCGGTAAGAAAGCGTAACCTGGATTCCCGAAGGGCGATAGGGGTTATCTGCATCATCCCATTCCTTAATGACTGCGACATTTGTTTTTGGCACATCTGTGTCAAAGCTTACCGGCTTTACATTGGGCAGAGTAAACTTCATATAGCAGGATGATCCGAATCCGCCTCTTTCTGCATAAATAATCGAGATATGGTGAACCTTATTCTTCTCTTCTTCTGTTGTAGGCCGCAGATCACTTAAATCCAGCAGTTTTCCTACAGAGCTGTGAATTCCGCCCAGATCTACCCGCAATTCACCGTCGACAAACAGCCAGAAATCATCATCACCACGGAAATAGAAAGTCATGGGGCCGGTATAGTCTCCTACACTAAACTCAAAGTCATAGCGCATTCCAAAAAACCAGTTGTGTGCTACGCCGTCGTCATTTACCCAGGCTCCGCTCCGTCTATCATTGCTTGCACCTCTGATTGTTCCATCGCCGAATAATGGATCTCTTCCCCCGTATTCATACGAATCCAAAGGCCAGAAGTTATTGGAAAAAATATGTTTTTCTTTATTGTCATATATTTCCCTCAGCATATCCAAATTATCTAATACCGTATTCCCGCTTCCATTTTCTACTCGCTGAAGTGTATATGTATCTCCCTCCTGCCCAAATACAAGCTTATGGTCTGTAATCACCTGCTTCCCATTTACCGGTATATCATTAAACAGGTTTGTGTCATAAAGGCCATTGTATATAGGCCCATTTTCATTAATTCCTGTAACCATCCCTTCCGCAACATTAAAGCCATCGCCAGTTAACTGGCCCCGGTTAACAAACTCTCCAGCTTGCGTCTTTGCGTCTCCCCGGTCATGGTAAATACCTACCGTCTGCATCCCGACAGCAATCTGATTCGTTGCATCTCCTCCGGTCCACTGCTCATCATCTCCATGATGGGAATTTACGCCGCAGTCTGTCCAGACATATTTATGTCCGTTCTCCCACCTGACCTCCCCATTCGTAACATTATAATCATAAAAGGTGACGGGCTGCTCCAATACACCGGAGGCGGTTACCGGGTTATATACCATCCGAACCGTGCTGTCCGCACTTAATGTGATGGATGCATTGCTGGCTGCCGAATAAATATCCCAGTCCGCCTTGTTTACACTGCTGGAATCCTTCCCGCTCTTAAGAACCCACAGTTCCTTAAGCTCGTAATTCTTAATTGTCTGGTTGGCATCAGCAAGAAGAACCTTGCTTAGCTCTTCAACATTTTTTACCAGCTTATTGTCCAGTCTGATCACATCATCTGTGTAAATGCTGGTGAATTCCTGCTTCGATTTCAGGCTTGCTGTCGCATCATTCGGCTTGCCGTTTGCCGGACCACTTTCGACCAGGCCTTCTCCTCCATCCACGCCCTCAAGCTGCGTCACCGTCGCCCAGTGCTGCACAGTCAGATTAATCTGTCCGCCAAGCTGATCCATATCTACTACAATATAAATAGAGAAATGGTCTGTTTCCATTAATACATCGCCATTGGCGTCTACTCCGCTGCTCATCTCGCTTACGGATTTTTCTTCTTCATCCAGATGAAACACTTTAATTTCGCCGGCCGCTGCAACGTCCTGACCATTGCTTCCGCTATCTGGCAAATTTCCATCGGCATTCTGAACTGCCGCCTCCTGTACCGTCATCCGGGATGCTGCCGCTCTTGCCGTCTTTCCGTTGGGGGTCTCTGCTGCCTCGGCAGGGGGGGCTGTTTCTGTGTTCTCTGCTTCCTGCACTTTTTCCGTCAGCTCCACATTCCTGAATGCCACCTGAATCGGCCCTTCCGGCTCTGTTTCTTCGCCATCGGCGTAAAGCTTGATATCCACCGCCTTATATTTCTCGATTGCGGTCCCTTCTTCCTCCGCCTTTTTCCGAAGGGCTTCGTCTACCATAGCTTTCTTTTCCTGATCAATCTCGGAAACCGCTATGTACAGCTCCTCTGCCTCCGGGAACGAAGATGCCGGGCCTTCGGCCTCGATGACCATGCCGTTTAACTCTCCGGCCAGGGAAATGGTTCCCTCTCCTGTCACTTCAAAGAAAAATCCCTGGGAGGTGGTAAAGGATTTTCTGTGCCACTTTCCTTTCGCCGTTACCTTTCCGTAATAAATCCCCGGCTGGGCATAGCGGCTTACCTCGTAGAGGCAGCTGATCCAGCCGATATCCTCTGCTTCGGTATTCTTTTTCGGCCGGAATTTGCGGAAGCTGGTTCCGTATACTTCTACCTGGTAGGAAACCCTGGATTCTTCGATGGCCATGGCTTCCTGGAGGATTTCCTCATGCTGCTCCTCCCCGGTCTGCATATTCTCTGTATTTTCCGTCTTTCCCGCATCGGAACCACTGGCCAGGTCAGCATCGGAATCGCTGGCCAGATCCGCTATGGATTCTCCTCTGGCCAGAACCCTTGCCTCAGATGCGGAGGCCAGATCTTCGTCCTCCTGATCCCAGTCGTCCAGGTACCAGGCAGGCTCCCTGAGCCAGATATTCATTTCATTCAGCACGCCGGATTCGATCTGCTCCCCCTCAGCAAAGGCCATTTCCACGAAAGGCATGCCGATGCCGTAGTAGAACTTTTCCGAACTGTGCACCTTTCCTGCATCCTGTTCGCCGGTAAAGCGGAATTCCACAAAGGTATTTTTCATTTCGTCCAGGTCTGCATCTGTATAGAAGGTAAAGATGACCTCATAAAGCTCTCCCGGCTCCAGGTCGATCCCCTCCAGGCGGTCCGGCTCCTCCTCTTCTTCCGCCTCGTCAAAATCTTCTTCATTTCCTCCAAAGGCTTCTCCATCACCTTCCAGCGTCTCTTCGTCTGCAGATATGGTTTCGCCTGCGGACATTTCTTCATTCTCCGATGTCTCTACCGTCATATCGGTAAAATATCCGTCCTCGTCTTTGATATACCGCCCGCTAAACCGCAGTTCACCATCTGCAACAGGCTCGTCCGTATTATTCTTCAGATACAGGGTAAGCTGGGTCTCGTTTCCCGGCATTACCTCATTATCATCTGCAATAATGTAGATATCTACATCCTGCGCTTTTCCGTCTCTGTATTTTGCATTGCTTGCGGTTGCCCACCGGCTGCCTCCCTGTTCCCGTCCGGCATTGCTTTCGGTTGCAAGGGCTGCATAAGCATCGCTGAAAGGCATGGGCCAGCTAAAGACAACGGAAGCCGTCAGCACAAACGCCAGAATTCCGCTGACCCATCGCTTTATTGCGCCGTGACCTCCGTTTATTCTCCCGGCCCAGCAGCTTTTTGCCCTTCTGCTTTTTCCCCTTTCCGGATTCTGCACTCTGCTTCTGCCATCCATACTGTTCTCCTCCTTACCTCTCTTCCCTGATCCCGGCTTCTTCACATTGATCAGCCGTGTTTTGCCGTTCTTCCAATACGCCGTCCATCATCTTGATTAATTCCAACATGCTCCGAAATGGCTTCGTCTGTTTCCCGTCCAGCCAGACGACTTGTCCCTGCCAGGTTGCATTTTCCTGATTCAGTATGTGTATGACAAATGTTTCTCTCTTTCTCATCTTTTTACTCCTCCGTCCGGCTCCTGCGCTGCAATTATTCTTTTCCTATCTGCTCTCCCCAGACGTCTGAACCGCAAGTACAAGCTTTGTTTTTCCAGCCTGGTCTATCATTTTCCACCCGTTTTTCAAACGTTCTTCTATATTCTCTACATCTTTTTCTTCTGCCTGCATCAGCAGAACCAGAAACTGATTCGGGCTGTATCTGGTGTAGACGTCTCCATTCCGGATGCTTCCAGCCATAAACTGTCGGAAGCGTTCCATCCATGTCTCTGTATTCTCTCCCGAACCTGCTATATTCAGGGTACATACCATCAAAAGACTTCCGATTCCGGTTCTCTCCTGCATCCGTACTACGATCCGGTAAACATCCACAAAGCTGGGATAGCTGCAGCAATATGCTCCCCACAGCCTTTCCTCTTCGTTTAATCCCTTCCGTATTCCTGCAAGAGCACTGGACAGATAGTGAAGCCGTCCTTCTGTATTCCTGTAACGTGCGATTGTCCGGTTCAGGGAAGACACGCCCAAATCTTCATAAAAGAATTCTGCCGCATCCTCATAAACTTTCAGTGCATCTTTATATCGGTTCATCGCCACCAGGCAGTCAATCTGCACAGCCTGCCACTCGTCATAAGGATGAATCTGACTGGCCACAGTACATAGTTCCAGCATTTCCTGATACTCTCCCATTTCCTTCAGACGGCCGCACAGACGGCTGAGACAGGAAAAATACTGCTTCTGATAATAAGCACTCTTTTCCACCACCCATTCTTCCCCATTTAGCATAGGAAGGAACTCTCCGCTATACCCGCGGCAAAACTGACGCAGCAGTTCCAGCGTATCCTCTCCTGCAGCCTCTGCATTTCGTATCTCTTCCCAAATCTGATCCAGCCGCTCCGTATCACTGTGTATTTCGTAATCCTCGGTAAAATAATATCTTGGCTTTTGAACGATAATATATTTGCCCTCCGGGAAATGAGATTCATGAATCAGCTGACGCAGATAATACAGATGCTGATTCAGATTGCTTTTCTCCTTTTGAGGATCGCCCCCCTCTTTCCATACAACCTCCAGCAACTGTTGGCGAGTCGCTCCCTCTGCTCCCGCCTTCAAAAGAGCCATCAAAAGCTGCATGGATTTTTTTTGCGGACTTCCCTTCAGCCAGAGACGCTGTCCATTAAAATCCAAGGAAAAACTCCCTAAAAATTTTGCGTAAAATTGTCCTTTGCTCTGAACATTCAACGAAAGTCCACCTCCCCTCCTTTTCTCAGCCAATATATTCTGTCTATCCTGTCCAAGTTTTAAAATGTGTAAACAAAAGTACACTTCAGTTACGATCTTTTTCATTTTCCGATGATGGCCCTATTATAGCACACCATCGATAAAAAAAAGCATTTCATTCTCGATCATTTTAATTTTTTTTCAATCTTTTTCATCCGGCTCAGCCCGTGCCGTTATCTCCTTCATCGTCTCCAGATCATAATAATCGTCAGTCAGCGTATATTCCGCTGTTTCAAAAATCACACAATCCGGCTGGAACATATTAAAGTAATCATCCAGATTGAAAATATTCTGGTAAGCATGGACAATAATGTACTCTCCGAAGCTGTTCTCCAGAAACTTATACCCCATCCCATTCATATAACTCCCCTGAAAGGAAAGGACCCTGGGCGCACCCTCTGCCATCCGCCTGGGATTCTTAAGATATCGGAAGGTCCGGTACTGGCTGTCCATATCCACTTCGGACACATACTGATCCGTCACTTCTTCCACCGGATCAACAGGTTCAAAAACCGGCTCATACTCATGGATGGGAAATTCAGAAACCATAAGGGAAGTATTCAGCCGCTGGGTTACTGTGTAATCCTCCATGGTATTCACATGAAGATCCGGAAAAAACGTCTGCAGCCGGGACAGGATGGCATTGCACCCGTAAAAAGCCCCCAGATCGTTCCAGTGTCCCGCATTGTACACCTGGTTAAATACCGCTTCTCCCTCTGCCGTCTTTTCTTCCATCAGCGGAGTATTGTCAACGTAATTTACTCCCAGTTCATCCAGACAGGCCAAAAACTCCTGAACCCAGCCGGCATCATAGTGAATACCTTTTCGAAGTTTTTCTGAAAGGACAGTCGTCTTTGCCGGATTAAATACAAACAGGAAAGGAACATCCCTTTCTTCACAATAGTCCTGGACTTCTTTGATAAACCGCGCGAATTCCTGATGAAATTCCCCGAACCGGACATTGCGGCCGGTCTTAAAAAACACATATCCGTCTTCCCCGTAGTCATAGGTGGGGTGAACCATTTTGTGGAACAGCCGGTCATTTAACACGGTATAGCCAAGGATCATCTCATCCCGAAAACCGATGCGGTCCTCCACATATGCAGACAGATCCGACAGCAAGGAACCGGATTCGGAATCGTAGTTTTCCCCGAAAGGATTATTCATCAGCGCCCGGTTGTCAATGGGGGAGACTACATTTTCCTCCCAGTTAAAGGCAGTCACCGGCGCCAGAAGGGCGGCGGCAAACATGGCAATGATGGCCATTCTGATTTTTTTCATCTGCAGTTTCTCCTTAAGCGTCTAATACTGAAAATACAAAAACGGACTGTAGGTGGAATTGACGATGCACATCACATCAACTGCCCCCAGAACCAGGATCAGGATCTCCTGGATCACAAGCAGGACTGGAGTCTGCTCTGCCTTTTCTTCCAGATGTTTTAATTTTCCCCAGGAAAGTACCGTGGCCCCTGCCGCAGCAATAACCATCAGCACCAGGATCTTATATTCAAAGAAGTAGGCAAAGGAAAGATCGATCTGTGCCGAAGCAGCCCTTCCCAGCATGGCAGAAACATACTGCCGGATCTCTCCCAGACTGCCAAGGCGGAATGGGATCCAGCTTACATAAACAAGGAACATGGTGACCGCCCATTTTAACCATCCGGGCGTTTTCTTGTACCATGCTTTGTCCCGGATGCACCGCTCCGCCACCACGCACACGCCGTTCAGAACGCCCCACAGAATGTAATTCCAGCCGGCCCCGTGCCAGATTCCTGTAAGCAAAAACACAAGAAACAGATTCCGGAGGGTTTTTGCCGTCCCTTTCCGGTTTCCTCCCAGGGGAATATAGACGTATTCCCGAAACCAGGTTCCAAGGGATATGTGCCACCTTCTCCAGAATTCCGTAATAGACCTGGAAAGATAGGGAAAGTTAAAATTATCTGCCACACGGATACCGAAAAGGCCGGCCAGACCGATGGCAATATCGGAATATCCCGCAAAATCATAATAAATCTGCAGCATATACAGCAAAGCTCCGCCCCAGGCCGTAGGCCCATCAATGCCAAAAGGGACATTGCTCTGGATATCTGCCACAACGCTTCCGAAAGTATCAGCCAGGATTAATTTCTTTGCCATGCCGATGATGATGCGGTTTATACTCCTTATGACCCATTCCGAATCCGGAACCTTCCGTATAATCTGCCCCTTAAAATCCTTCCACAGCTGAATAGGACCGGAACTTACCTTGGGGAAAAAGGTCAGGTACAGGGCCACATCCAGGAAGCTGCCCGCCGGCGCATCCTTCCGGTATATGTCCGCCAGGCAGGAGATGGCAGAAAAGGTAATAAAAGAAATCCCCAGGGGCGCCCCTATACTGACTCCCAGAGCCCTTCCGGTGAAGACGCGGTACACAAATCCTGCGTATTTGTACACAAACAAAGCTGCCAGAACCACGAAAACCGAAGCCGTCAGCCAGAACCGCCTCCCTCTCTCCTGACGGTCTGCAATCAGCCGGCCTGCCAGATAAACCACTGCCGCATATCCCATCAAAAAAAATGCATCCCGGATCCCTGCGCAGGCGTAAAATCCGATGCTGGCCATGCACAGAAAAATATCTTTCAGCCTGAGCCGTTCAATCCCCTTCCATTTCCGCGCCGCAGCCTCGATTCCATAATACCCGGCCAGACAGCAGGGCAAAAATACAAAGATAAAGACAACATGGGTAACCGGCATTTTCTTCCTCCATTTCTCATTTATTCCTCATTTATTCTTCATTATGGTATAACGAATCCGGTATTTTTACAACAGAAAAAAGCCCGGGAGCATTTCCCGGGCCTGTTTCCCTCTTTTTTCGTTTTCATTTCGGCTTCCGCAGCCGCTTTTATTTCCGCGAGCAATGAGCCAAGCGGACATGCCTGCATGTCCATTTGGCGAATGCCGCGAGGGTCAAATACCCCGCAGCTTGGCTTCATTGCAAATTTGATGCCCCACAGCTTGCTGCGGGGTTTTTGACTTTTCGTACAGAAATTCCTCCGGCAGCGTCACCTTAAAGTCCACGGCCAGATCCCGGAAGTTCTGGGGCGTGATGGTCTGCAGCTTATTGGGTGTGATGCTTAAGACCTTCACCAGGATCTCCGCCGACTTTTCCACCGTATGCATCAGTCCGAAGGTCAGATCGAAATCCTCGCCGGAGCAGAACATGCCGTGATGAGCCCAGATGGCCACATCGTATTTCTTCATCAGTTCACTGGTGGCCACGGCAATATCTCTTCCGCCGGGAACCATCCAGCCCACTACGCCTACGCCGTCCGGGAATACCACCGGGCACTCTGTGGCCATCTCCCACAGTTCTCTGGTAAACACCTTGTCATCCAACGGAAGGACAAAGGTCAGGGCGATGATATTGGTAGGATGGGCATGGTAAACCACCCGGTACCGGCCGTCTGTGGCCAGCTTCTTTACCTCCAGATTCATCAGATGGGAAGGCAGCTCGCTGGTGGGCCGTCCGCCCTTTTCCAGCCCCCACACAATGCGGAAATTCTCACCCTTCTCATCTAACTGGATAATGCAGATATTGGCCGCCGGATCCAGGATCACATTCCGGAAATACTTGCCGCTTCCCGTCACCAGGAAATACTCTCCCGCCAGATTCGGAACCGCAGTTCCAATGGGCTGCCAGGGGCGGTCATACCGAAGTGCTTCTTCCACCGCCTGAATCTCTTCATCTTTAATCCGATAGCTTAAGTTGCCGCCGTTGCGCTCATGCCAGTTCTGATGAAATCCGTCATCACACAGGCGGATAAAACCTTGTACAAACTCTGCTTCTAATACCTTCATTTGCTTTCCTCCATACCAAAGGGCCGGCCGGTTATCTTCTTCCCGACAGCACCTGTTTTTCATAATCCATCACCTGTTCAAACCAGCCATTTCCCGCCGGAACGCCGTTCTGCTCACAGAAATAATCCCACACCGCACCCATGGGATACGTCTTGAAATCCTCCGTTTCCGCCATCAGTCTGGTAAAATTCCGCTCCTCCTGCAGGGCGGCCCACCGCTCCTGAGGCATCAGCAGGGCATTTAACAGGGCCTTCTGCATATTCCGCATGCCGGTTACCCACGCGCTGATCCGGTTAATGCTGGCATCGAAAAAGTCCAGAGCTAAAAGCACCCGGTCCGCTCCGCCGCGGATGATCTCCTTTGCAATCTCCCTGGTCTCGTCATCGTAGAGAACCACATGGTCGCTGTCCCAGCGCACACCTCTGGTTACATGGAGAGCCAGCTTATCGTAAAACAGAAGCATGGAAGAGATCTTATCGGAAACCAGTTCCGTGGGATGGTAGTGGCCATTGTCCAGCAGGCAGAGAATGTCATTCTTCGCTGCGTAATTCATATAAAATTCATGGGAACCTACCGTGCAGCTTTCCATTCCGATGCCGAATACCTTGGATTCTACCGCTACATAAACCAGCTTCCGGTCGAATCCGGCTGCCAGGATCTGATCCAGAGAATCCTTAAGTCTGGCCCTGGGCGCTCTGCGGTCTGCCGGAATGTCCTTAAATCCATCGGGAATCCAGATGTTCACGGTACAGTGAGTCTTAAGCTCTCTGGCAAAATATTCGGCGATCCGCAGGCAGGCGATGCAGTGGTCGATCCAGAATTTCCGGATTGCCGGGTCCTCACTGGAAAGGGTGGCATTTTCTGCCTTGGGGTGGGAGAACATGGTAGGATTAAAGTCCAGCCCCAGCCCCCTCTCTCTTGCAAACTCCACCCATTTAGCAAAATGCTCAGGCTCCAGCTTATCCCGGTCCACATGTTCTCCATCCTGGAAAATGGCATAGCTGGCATGAAGATTCAGCCGATGCTTTCCCGGGATCAGGCTCAGTGCTTTGTCGATATCTGCCATCAGCTCCTGGGGCGTTCTGGCTCTTCCCGGATAATTTCCCGTAGTCTGGATGCCCCCGGACAACGCGCCTCCTCCGTCGAATCCGATTACGTCATCTCCCTGCCAGCAGTGCATGGAAATGGGAATCTGCTTTAAGGCCTGAAGCGCCTTGTCCGTATCCACGCCGATGGCTGCATATGCTTCTTTTGCGATCTCATAGCGTTCTTTTACTGTTGTCATATTTTTTCTCCTCTCTGGGTTTTTATCCTTTTCTTTCCTGGGGCGCAAAGATGCGGACCGCAAAAGACCGGAAGATGCAGTCCCTGGCCTCCCCCACATCGGCAAATACTCCGCCCTGCAGCATCTGGGCAGTCAGGTTTCCGATGGCTGTGGCCTCCGAAGGACCGGCATAAACCTTGCGGCCGGTATAAGCGGCAGTCAGCTGATTCAGATAGTCGGCATTGGCCCCTCCCCCTACCACATGAATGCAGGGATACCGGCGTCCGGTCAGTTTCTCAATCTCCTCTGCTGTCTCTCCATAGCACCGGGCCAGACTGTTATAAATCACGGCGCTGATCTGCCACGGCGTCTCCGGCACCGGCTGTCCGCTTTCCCGGCAGGCTTCCTTTACCTCCCGGATCATGCTTTCCGGAGCCAGGAAGCGTCCATCATTGCAGTCTACCACGGAAGGAATCGTCTCCCTGGAAGCGCGGTCACAGATCTCCTGATACGAATATTTCTGTTCAAACTCCCGGCGGACAGACTGGA
>DVKS01000157.1 GCA_018715905.1 Candidatus Caccovicinus merdipullorum
TCTTCCTCGGCAGCTTCTTCTGCTGTCATATAACGGCCGATACGCTTTACCGGCGTATAGAATGCCTCATCATAAGTATCCACAGTCACCTGGGTCAGGACGGTACATACCGGCTTGTAAATGCCTCTCCGCACCAGCTCCGACCGAAGGCCGTTCTGTAAATCATATCCGATATAGCCCTGGCTCATAGCAGAGCACACGGACATGGGGGCCAT
The DNA here is from genome assembly GCA_018715905.1 of Candidatus Caccovicinus merdipullorum. Taxonomy (GTDB): domain Bacteria; phylum Bacillota; class Clostridia; order Lachnospirales; family Lachnospiraceae; genus Caccovicinus; species Caccovicinus merdipullorum. Next base: position 216 of record DVKS01000157.1, read on the forward strand.
GCTGTAGCCGTCATGCTGTTTTCCGAACTCATTCATAGCCGTATGGATCATGCCTACCTGAGGTGCATTGCTGTGGACTAAAGCCACCTGCCAGCCGTCCTGAATGAAGTCGGCGATCACTCTGGCAGTCTTTGCTACCGCAGCCTTTTGTTCCGGTAAATTCGTTCCTAATGCATTATGTCCAAGGGCCATCACGATACGTTTTTTTGCCATATTGTTTCCTCTCACTTTCCAAGTCTTTCTGTAACGGATCGGTACCTTCACAGCTATCAACATTGTATCAGTGCCTGACAAAAATTGCAACATTTATCGCCTGTCTTCCGGCAGTTTTCCCCAAAATACCTATAGAAAAAAAAAGAACTCCATGTTATGATAGGAACAGAATTTTATGATACCATAAAGGGGGATTAATCTTGTGAAACTGCTATCGGTAGCGATTCCCTGCTACAATTCCGAAAACTATATGCGTCACTGCATCCAGACTCTTCTTACCGGAGGACCGGAGATCGAAATTCTGATCGTGGACGATGGGTCTGCCAAGGACAGAACGGCTCAGATCGCCGATGAATACGCTGCCCGTTATCCGGACATCTGCCGGGCTATCCACCAGGAAAACGGCGGCCACGGTGAAGCAGTCAATACCGGCCTGCGCAATGCCACCGGCACTTTCTTTAAGGTAGTAGACAGCGATGACTGGGTAAATGAAGAAGCTTTTCAGGAAATCCTCTCCGTCCTGCGCCGTTATCAGGAACCGGAATCCGAGGAAAATGCCCTGGATATGCTGGTAAGCAATTTCGTATACGAAAAACAGGGGGCAAAACGCAAAAAGGTCATGAACTACCGGACAGCATTTCCCAAGGATCAGCTCTTTGACTGGGAGAATGTGCGTTTTTTCATGAAGGGCCAGTATATCCTGATGCACTCCGTCATCTACCGGACCAGCATGCTGCGCCAATGCGGCCTTGAGCTTCCCAAACACACCTTCTATGTGGACAATATTTTCGTTTACCAGCCTCTTCCCCATGTCCGGAAGATGTATTATCTGGATGTGAACTTCTACCGGTATTTTATCGGCCGGGAAGACCAGTCGGTAAATGAAAAGGTCATGATCGGCCGCATCGACCAGCAGATCCTGGTAACCCGGCTGATGTTAAATTATTACGATGTGTTAAAGATCCAGCCCAGAAAACTGCGCCGCTATATGATTTCTTATCTGGAGATCATGATGACCATCTCTTCCATGCTGGCCATCCAGTCCGAGACTCCGGAGAACTTAAAGAAAAAGAAGGAACTGTGGCAGTACCTCAGAAAAACCAATTTCCCGCTGTTCATGCGCCTGCGCTGGGGCTTCCTTGGCCAGGGAGTAAACCTTCCCGGGAAAGGCGGACGGAAGATTTTCAGCGTCTGCTATAAAATCACCCGGAAATTTTACGGATTTAATTAATATCGAAAGTCATACAAACAGCAGGCGGCACCGCAGAATGATATGCGGTGCCGCCTGCTGTTTCCTCTTTTTATCCCGATTAAATCGTAGCAATATCGATCAGCGTAAGCTCTCTCGCCTTATTTTCCATACTGGTAGCCAGAGCCGCCGCTGTATCCAGAGAAGTCAGCACATTCACGCCGGTCTCGATGGCATTTCTTCGGATGATGAATCCGTCTCTGCTTCTCTCTGCACCCTGATGCGGAATATCGATGATCAGATCAATCTCATGTCCCAGCACCAGGTCCAAAAGATTAGGAGATTCCTGCTCCAGCTTGCGGACTGTGATGGCCTTTACGCCTGCTGCATTCAGAGCCTTGGAAGTTCCCTTTGTGGCAAAGATCTTATAGCCGATATCGGCAAATCTTCTGGCAATGGGGATCACCTCTTCCTTATCCTGATCCCTTACGGTGATAATCATATTCTTATATTTGGGAAGCTTGATACCCGCGCCCTGGAATGCCTTGTAAAGGGCCTCATTAAAGGATTTTGCAATACCCAGGCACTCGCCGGTGGACTTCATCTCCGGCCCCAGGTTAATGTCTGCACCGCGGATCTTCTCAAAGGAGAATACCGGCATCTTGATGGCATAATAATCTGCCTTCGACTGCAGACCGGGGGTATAGCCCAGCTCGCGGATGGTATGGCCGCAGATGATCTGGGTGGCCAGAGGTACAATGGGGATTCCCGTTACCTTGCTGATATAGGGCACAGTACGGGAGGACCGGGGATTTACCTCGATAATGTATACATTCTCTCCGTCCACGATAAACTGGATGTTGATCATGCCCTTTACGTGAAGAGCCCGCGCCAGCTTCTCGGTGTAGGAAACGATGGTCTTTACATTTCCTTCGGTAATATTGTAAGCCGGATATACGGAAATGGAATCGCCGGAGTGAACGCCGGTTCTCTCAATGTGCTCCATGATTCCCGGAATCAGAATATCCTGGCCGTCGCAGATGGCATCCACCTCCAGCTCCTTGCCCATGATGTACTTATCCACCAGGATGGGATGCTCCTGGGCAATCTGATTGATGATGCCGATGAACTCGTCAATGTCCTGATCGTTGATGGCAATCTGCATGCCCTGGCCGCCTAATACATAGGAAGGCCGAACCAGAACCGGATATCCCAGACGGTGTGCAGCCGCCTTTGCCTCTTCTGCAGTAAATACGGTCTCTCCTGCAGGTCTGGGGATCTGGCACTGCTCCAGGATCTCATCAAACCGCTCACGGTCCTCGGCCGCATCCACGTCCTCAGCTGCAGTTCCCAGGATGGGCACGCCCATCTTCATCAGAGCTTCCGTCAGCTTAATGGCAGTCTGGCCGCCGAACTGCACTACGGCTCCGTCAGGCTTCTCCACATCCACGATACTCTCCACATCTTCCGGTGTCAGAGGCTCGAAATACAGCTTGTCCGCAATATAAAAATCCGTACTTACGGTTTCCGGATTGTTGTTTACAATGATGGTCTCATAACCTTCCCGGCTGAACGCCCAGGTGCTGTGAACGGAACAGAAGTCAAACTCAATACCCTGTCCGATCCGGATTGGTCCGGATCCCAGCACCAGAACTTTTTTCCGGTCATGGGTGGATTCTGCTTCATTTACTCCGTCAAAAATGGAGTAATAGTAAGGCGTCTCCGCCGCAAACTCTGCCGCACAGGTATCTACCATCTTATAAGCAGCGCGGATATTCCGCTCATACCGCAGAGCCTTTACCTGATCCTGAGGGATTCCGGTAAGACGGGCAATCACATTGTCCGGGAACTCGATGCGCTTGGCTTCCTTTAACAGCTCCTCAGAAAGTGCCTCCGCTGCAGGCACCCCTGCCTTCACCGCTTCGCCGGCAGCCTTTAAGGCATTTTCCATCTCTACGATAATAGCCAGCTTGTCGATAAACCAGTTGTCAATCTTAGTGATGTCATGGATCTTCTCATAATCCATTCCCCGGCGGAGAGCTTCCGCAATCACCCAGATCCGGCGGTCATCTACCTTATGAAGCATCTCGTCCAGCTGATAATCCGTCAGGTGGCTGAAATCATAGCTCATCAGGCAGTCCACATGCTGCTCCAGAGAACGGATGGCCTTCATCAGAGCGCCTTCGAAATTGGTGCAGATACTCATAACCTCGCCGGTAGCCTTCATCTGGGTTCCCAGGGTACGCTTGGCACTGATGAACTTGTCGAAAGGCAGACGGGGCATCTTTACCACGCAGTAATCCAGCATGGGTTCGAAGCTTGCGTAGGTTTTCTTTGTTACAGCGTTCTTGATCTCATCCAAAGTGTAGCCTAAAGCAATCTTTGCCGCCACCTTGGCAATGGGATAGCCGGTGGCCTTGGATGCCAGAGCAGAAGAACGGCTTACACGGGGATTTACCTCAATAACACAGTACTCAAAACTGGTGGGATGAAGGGCATACTGCACGTTGCAGCCGCCGGTAATCCCCAGCTCCGTGATAATATTCAATGCAGAGGTACGAAGCATCTGGTACTCTTTATCTCCCAGGGTCTGAGAGGGAGCCACTACGATGGAGTCGCCGGTGTGTACGCCTACCGGGTCGATGTTCTCCATGTTGCAGACAGTGATCACGTTTCCGGCACTGTCACGCATTACCTCATACTCGATCTCCTTCCAGCCGGCGATGCAGCGCTCCACCAGAACCTGGCCTACGCGGGATAAACGCAGACCGTTTCCAAGGATCTCGATCAGCTCTTCTTCATTGTGGGCAATGCCGCCGCCGCTTCCGCCCAGGGTGTATGCAGGGCGCAGCACCACCGGATAGCCGATGGTATTGGTGAATGCGATACCGTCCTGGATGTTCTCTACCACCTTGGAGGGAGCCACCGGCTCGCCGATCTTTTCCATGGTTTCCTTAAACTCCAGACGGTCCTCTGCCTTCTTAATGGTCTGGGCAGTGGTTCCGATCAGGCGCACATTATTGGCCTTTAAAAATCCGGCCTCTTCCAACTCCATGGCCAGATTCAGTCCTGCCTGGCCACCCAGGGTAGGAAGCACACTGTCCGGCTTCTCCTTTAAGATTAACTGCTCCACTACTTCCGTGGTCAGGGGCTCGATGTATACCCGGTCTGCAATATCTTTATCTGTCATGATGGTGGCCGGGTTGGAGTTTAAGAGAACAACCTCGATGCCCTCCTCCTTCAGAGAACGGCAGGCCTGGGTTCCTGCATAGTCAAATTCTGCCGCCTGGCCGATGATGATCGGGCCGGAGCCGATTACTAATACTTTCTTAATATCCGGATTCTTTGGCATCAGTCATTTACCTCCATCATTTTCAGAAAACGGTCAAACAGGTAGCTGGAATCCTGAGGTCCCGGGCAGGCCTCGGGATGATACTGTACAGTAAAGATATTCTTGCCCACATACTTCAGCCCTTCATTGGTTCCGTCATTTACATTGACGAATGCCGGCTTTGCCACATTCGGATCCAAGCTTTCCGCATCTACCGCATAGCCGTGGTTCTGGGAGGAAATATACACTCTTCCGGTCTCCAGATCTTTCACCGGATGGTTTCCGCCCCGGTGTCCGTACTTTAACTTATATGTGGAAGCTCCGGTAGCCAGCGCCATCAGCTGATGGCCAAGGCAGATGGCAAAGATCGGCACATTGGACTCGTAAAGTTTCCGGATCTCCCGGATGATCTCCACGTTCTCTGCCGGATCTCCCGGTCCGTTGCTTAACATGATGCCGTCGGGATTGGAAGCTAAAATTTCCTCTGCCGGCGTGTCTGCCGGATATACGGTAACCTGGCAGCCTCTCTCATTTAAAGAACGTGCAATGTTTCTCTTGGCTCCAAGATCCAGAAGAGCTACCTTCTTCCCCTCTCCAGGAAGCACGTAAGTCTCTTTTGTGGTAGTGGCCTTTACCACTCCGGTTACACGGTATTCCTTCATCCGGGCGATGGGCTCGGAAAGATCCTGGTACTCCTTCGTGGTAATCATGCCGTTCATGGTACCCTTTTCCCTCAGGATCTTCGTCAGCGCACGGGTGTCAATGCCGCAGATTCCCGGAATATCATTCTCCTCAAGGAAATGCTGGATGGTGTCCTCGCTGCGGAAATTGCTTGGCATCCGGGATAATTCACGGACAATATAGCCGTCCGGCCATGGTTTTACCGACTCCATATCTTCCCGGCAGATGCCGTAGTTTCCAATCAACGGGTAGGTCATCACAACTGCCTGTCCGGCATAAGAAGGATCCGTAAGAACTTCCAGATAACCGGTCATGGAGGTATTGAATACGATCTCGCTGATGACTTCCCTGGCCGAGCCGATGCTTACCCCCGTAAATACGGTTCCATCTTCCAGTATAAGGTATGCTTTCATATGGGTACCTATCCTTTCTTTTACATTTGCTTTACTTGCGTCCGCCGCTAAAAGGCATCCGCCTGATGTCTTGTTTTCAGGCTCTTGGCTTTCTCCATGTTTCCTTCGCTGCACTCAATATCCTTTTCAGACAGCAGGCGGTCCTGCCGCCTTCCGTAACTCTGCCGCCAGAAACAATGCAAAAAGCAGCGCTCCTGACGGCAGTATAAAATATCGGCGGAACAGATTCTGCCTTACATAAGCCCAAATTGAAAAGATTATATATTATTTTTTCCCATTTTTCAACATATTTCTTGCATAAATATTTTTTTATTAACCAAACTTTTTTTGAGTTTTCTGCCATGCACATTTTTTGCCTTCTCCTGCTTATATTATAGTAATCGCCCCAAAAGGAGAAATCTATGAATTCTCGTTTACATGCCATGGAGACTCCGGCGCCTTCCTCCCAGCCCGCCCGGGCGCAGAATAACACAGGACTTCTGCAGGTACAGGTCATCTCCATTCAGAACAACTTTCCCATCCGGGATGCCATCGTTTCCGTCACCCCCCACGGAGAACACAGCCGCGTCATTGAACGGCTTATCACAAACAGTTCCGGCCAGACCCAGGAAATCTCTCTCCCCGCTCCGCCGGAAAGCATCAGCCTGAATCCGGAAGAAGCCACCGCAGAACGGCCCTATTCAGAGTATGATCTGCAGATCGAAGCTCCCGGCTTCGAACCCCTGTATATTGAAGGAACAGAAATCCTCTCCGGTTCTGCCGCCATCCAGCCTGCAGCCATGACTCCTCTCAATTCCGGCCGTGCACCGGAAGACCCCATTGTCATCCCGGACCACACCCTTTACGGCATCTACCCGCCAAAGATAGCCGAACCGGAAATCCAGCCTATCAATGAAAGCGGAGAAATCGTTCTGAGCCGGGTGGTGGTACCGGAAACCATCGTGGTCCATGACGGGGTCCCAACAGACCAGTCAGCTCCCAATTATTATGTACCTTACCGGGATTACATCAAAAACGTGGCCTGCAGCGAAATTTATTCCACCTGGCCTGAGTCCACCATCATCGCCAATGTGCTGGCCATCCTGTCCTTTACCATGAACCGGGTTTACACCGAATTTTACCGGAACCAGGGCTATGATTTTACCATTACTTCCTCCACCGCCTTTGACCACAAGTGGATCTACGGCCGGAATCTTTTCCAGAGTATCAGCCTGGTAGTGGATGAAATTTTCGACAATTATCTGTCCCGGCCTGAAGTGCGGCAGCCTATCCTGACTCAGTACTGCGATGGGAAACGGGTCAGCTGTCCGAATTGGATGACCATTTAGTAATAGCATATACAAAAATTTTTCCCTGCATCCAGGCAAATAAAATGGCCCCGGTTATTCACCAAGACCATTTTTATGATACCTATTTTTATTTTCTTCGTAACTAATTAGATGCCATCCTTTCCATGACTTTGATTGCGCTTTTGGTCTTTTGCCTTCCATTGTTGCTTTGATTTTTTGGAACCCATCGTATGCCTGTTTGGTTGTTCCATCAAATAGCTCTGAGTTCTCCCGAATAAAATTCATTAAATTATCGCATTCATATACTTGTCCCGACGGGGATTCTATGATCCAATGTTTTGCAAACCAATGGTTTTCTGATCCGATTTCATCAATCTTCTTTGAGAAACCGGCCCGCATATTTTCTATGGACTGTTTGTAAACCCCATCCTGGTGTAACTGCTCCCGATGAATTTTCGAACATTCCGGGGAGCAACAAACGGTTAGATTCGATGGGGGATCCTTAAATTTTTTCCCACATACAGGACAGATTTTATAACGCTTCCCTACTCTGCGCCCTGCGCACTCAGGAGAACAGTACTTAATTTTCTGTCCCGTTAATGGTTTCCCGCACACAATACACGCTTTCATTTCTGCATGTCCTCTAAAAATTTTCCATCTACATCATGATGATCCATTTCCATGATTATATCAATATTGTATCCTAACGCTATTAATGCCAGCCTAAAATCTCTCGGGTCAACTTCCGGTATTGTCCATATCATGCTTCCCGGTTCCGCTCTTTCCCTAGCGGATTTCATAGCCATATCTGTAGCTTTTTCACATAGCAGTTTCGCCTTGGTCTTTAGCTTCATCGGCTCTTCTCCGTTTTTCTGCCTCTTGCAGTCCAACATTAGATTTCTCCAGCTAAGATCAACCGGTATTTCTGATGTCATGTATGTATTTTCGATGTATTCATCCGGGGAATTTGCTCTAACAATACATACATATCTAGTTTTCCCATCCTTTTCATACATCAGTACATCATCCTCCAGTAACGGAAGATCCACATACTTTATCCCTTCCTTATTCAATAAATCTCGAAAACTGACGTCTCCAATCTGCTGATAAATGACTTCCTTTCCGTAGTGCATGAACTTTCTCACTTTTTATCCTCCTTATAATATTTCTCTTCGAATTCTTCCCATGATTTGGAAAATTCATGATTCATAAATGCCTCTTTCAATCCTGTAATCTGTTTCAGCCTAATTACCTCATCCAAATCCATTCCCAACTTTTGGCATATTTTTGAATCATCCCACCCGGCACGCGAAAGGTCCAGCACAATATCAGACATCGGGCGAATCCCATGTGTTCCTCTTGCCCGATTATGCCGGATTGTGGATCCTATGCGCTCATCTGCCGGTTTATCGATAGTGGACACCGGAAGATATCCATGAATCCGATTTCTAATGTCGCTGTGTTCTCTCCCTATCCTGTTGCGATGAAACCCATCCACAATTTCTCTCTTCCCGTTTCCTAGGTCATAGGTTACGATCGGCATCGTGTATCCATCCGTCTTAATCGATTCGTACAGTAGCTTCATTTCTGGCGCAGCTACATGGTTGGGATTATATTCATTCGCCTGAATATCCTCCTGTTTGATCCACAAAACACAGTCGCATGGTTCTCCTCTAAACGGGCTAACGGCCGATAGTGCTTTGCGAATTTGATTCAGCGTCTCTACCTTTTCTTCCTGCTCCATCTTATTGATGGATCTAACAATGAAATCCAACGCATCAGATAATGATTGCTCCATTTACATTGCCTCCTCGGATTTTAATAAATTTCTTCAGTTTTTCTTCCACAACAGCATATCCGGCATTGCGGTATATGTTTGCATACGCAGATGGGACTACACTTTCTCCCGTGACATAATACAAATCTCTCAAAATTCTCAGTAGAGCCATTTCATCTTCGCAGTAAACATTTTTAATAATGTCAGCTTCTACAGATACAGTAGCGGCAACTTTACCAGAATCATCCAGTTCAATATACCACACCTTCCGGTCATCGTCATAAAACCTGTCTCCAGTCTTGCGTTGTACTTCTCTTGATCCAAAAACCGGCCCCATAATATTGTAAAAATCAGCATCCTTATTCGTTATCTTCATGGCGTTTCCTCCATTTCCAGACGTTCTGCAACTTCCCTTAGCTTTTTTCCGTCTGCATCTTGCGGTCTTATAATATTTCGATACATTTTCTTCAGTTCAAACAGGCGCTGCACATCCTTTTTGGTTTCTCCAAATGACAATCTGGACATCCAAAAATCATTTTTTTCAATTGCTCTTGCTATTCGCCTCCAGGATGCTGCCTTTTTGGATGCTTCAAGCTTTTTATCTGCTTCATCCGGTATATCTTCCAAGCGGATTCCTTCTTTTTCGTACCATCCTATAAACGTCTTTATCTTAGCGTGATAATGATCTCTCACCTCCGGGGCGTACATTCCGATGCTCTCCAGCAAAAAGACCGCGTACTGTTCCCAGGTCATCCCCTCCGGTTTTTCTGATTTGATATTCCCCAGTAGGCTGGTACGGCAGTATATATTACCAAAATTCACGCCTTCCACGCGGTTCAATACCTTTTCCCATGTCTCTGGCTCTAATGTTCGAAACTGATCCAATCCTTTTCTCTGGTCATCCCCGTATGGTTGGCATAGCCTCTGCTCATAGATCGATAGTCCGTTTTTATACATCAATTCATAGATCGGATTAAAGGCTAGATCCAGTTTCACGACCGCTGTCCAGTCATCCTCTGCCCGCCAGTCATACAGCGGAAAGAAATTCCAGCAGTCCAAAGTCTTTGATCTGAGATGTACTCTTGTTGTCCATGGGAGGCTTTTGTACCGCTCTTTCTTTTCGCTGATGATAGTACGGAACCGGTTCAGGCTCTCGTCCGAGCGGATCCCGATCCCGGCGGCCGTTTTTCCGCCGTGAACATCATTAAACCATTTTGCGAACCATAGAATGAATTCCTCAAACTCCATACCGCGAAAGAACCATTCCCATCCCTCTGGAAGAGTATCTTCTGTAATCAGGTCAACATCTTTCCTTTCTGTCGGGAATTGCCTTACCCATTTGTCTTTATCTTTTTTGTCCCAACATATCCACTTGGGCTGTATGGCGGAAACCGCATTACGGAGGGAAAGAGGAAGGGCACACCAATACCAATGCTCTACTACGTCTTTTGTAATATCAATTAATTCGTTGATATGATTAATCGTGGCCGCATATTGTGCTTCGAGATCTATGTATAATACCGAAATTTTCTTTCCAGCTTTTCTAGCCTCCTGAGCCATCAGCTGAAGCATAATCGAACTGTCCTTACCTCCAGATACTGACACATAGTAGTTATCAAATTCATTAAATACCGTTCGAAATCGTTCTATTGCGGCATCATAAACATTCTTTTCATTATAGATTTTCGGCATCATCATCCCCCAATTCTGAAAGGTCCACAACTGTGCGTCTTTTATTTTTCCCGTATATGATCTCTCGGATTCCGCTCTTAAAATCCATTTTGGCCATGTCGATTTCTTTTTTTATGCTGTCTAAAATTCCTTCTTTTCGGCTTAAGCAATTTAAAATTCTTTCATCGAGAGTATTGTAAGCGAAAATATCTGTTATATTAACTTTGCAGTTTTGGCCAAGACGATGCACTCTGTCTTCTGACTGCAGCCGTTTTCCAAGTTCCCAGTCATTGCTTAGGAAAATTATATTATGACAAAATTGAAGATTCAAAGAAAACCCCGCGCAATTCTTGTTTGCAATCAAATACTTCTTTTCTCCCGAAAATTGTTTCAAAGCCTCATTTCGGTTTTTCATCGAAACTTTCCCATCGAATCTTACCGCATCCGGGATAATTTCGCATAGCTGAGAGACTTCCGATTCAAACCGGCAAAAGATAATTGTTTTTTCGTCCGGAATATTTCTTAAAAGCGCCTGGATCCTCGGATTTTTCATGGGATTATCAAAAAATTCCTCTGTATGAAAATGCCTTCTCCCCTGAAATACTAATCGTTTCCCGGATATCACCGCCTGAAGTCCCGAAAATAACCGGTATATGGTTTGCGGCTCTCTCTCATCAATTCCCATCATTAAAATTTCCGCTACGCGCTCATATTCCAAATTCTGCTCATTAGTCAGATAAAATCCTATTGATCGGTATGATTTCCCCGGAAGTTTAATACAATCCGCCTTTCGGATCTGGAAGGTATATGGGGATATCTTATGCGCCAGGTAATCCGCATTTAATACCCTGCGCAACCGTCCCTGATCATCATATTCCAGATGGTTGGCTGCGAAACTCCAAAAGCTTCTATACCCAAGAATTCTCCAGTCCAGGATATAGAATTGCGCATAGAGGTCCGCCTCATTTTTAGATATCGGAGTCCCGTTTAAGATTAGCTTGTATGGGCACATATTTGATATCCTTGTAATGTTCTTGCATCGATACGTCTGGTGATTTTTCACTAGCAGACTTTCGTCCACTACCAGAAAGCAGCGTTCTCTTGATGTAAGGTTTAATAGATATTCATTCGCTCTTACGCTTGAGCTTAGTGTCTCGATTCCGCAAATCACAAATATTCTGGACAGTTCTTCCGGGCACTGCTTTAGGATTTCTGCTTTTATATTCCCCTTAGCAGAGCACGGGCACAGCCATACTACCCGATCGATTTTTCCGGCCTCAAACCTTATTCTGGCCAATTCTATTGCGGTGATCGTCTTTCCAGTGCCCTGCTCCATGAACAGGGCACCCACCTTAAGCTTTCTCATTTTTTCTACTGCTTCCTGCTGGTGCGGCAGTAGATCATTATTCAGCCTCATTCGTCCATCAGATCCTCAATTACTCCGGATTTTTCAAGTTGTTTTTTCAGTCTCTCTTCATCTGACGGGGCATCTTGCACCCTGTTCGGTGTAACCTTAATAAATTTCTGTTCTTTTTGCCGGAATAACTCAATTTCTGCAGCTGCCTTTTTGGAAATTTTAAATTCCATCGTTTCCGCAAAATCCTCTATCTCCGAATAGCGTTCAACGGGTACGATAATTGCTCCTTCAAAATATTTGGCTCCCGGCAATTTCCTCGCCGCTTGGTATAGTGTATCGTTTCTTCCTCTCCAGCGAATGGCCAATTTCCCGTCAGAAGCTTTCTTGATCCACCTTGTGCACTCCGGCTCATAAGTAGCATCAACGGCTTTTTCCATGGATTCACGATCCGGAAATCGAACCGTAAATCCTGCGTTCAGTAATTTATTACCCAGTTCAGCTACCCGGTCCAAAGAAGACCCGGTAAATTCCGATATTGTTTTTCTCCAAGCTCCGTTTTCCCAGACGTATCCAAGTTCTTTTACGATTTCCCGGAA
>DVKS01000158.1 GCA_018715905.1 Candidatus Caccovicinus merdipullorum
ATACATGCCGCCTATTCGGCGGAAGGACTATCAGAGTAAACCTTCATGCGCCGGCGGGCGGCACACCAGCCGTCCCATAAAAATCCGGCGGCGCATTTGGCATCCCTGAATTGACGCCGCCTATTCGGCGGCAGGACTATCAGAGTAAACCTGCCCGGAAAATTTTTAAAACACAGGAAAGGAGAAAGGCCTGATGCAGAAAGGAAAAGCAAGTATACAATTTGAGGATTCGCCGTACATCACATCGGCAGCGTCCGTTGCAGGAACAAAGGAGGGAGAAGGTCCCCTTGGCGCTCTGTTTGACGTCACAGAGCAGGATGACATGATGGGGCAGGAAAACTGGGAGGCGGCGGAAAGCAGTCTGCAGAAAAAGGCGGCCAGGCTGGCGGTGGAAAAAGCCGGACTGGATCAGGGGAAAATCCGATATCTTTTTGCAGGGGATCTTCTGGGGCAGCTGATTGCGACTTCTTTCGGTCTGATGGAGCTGGATATTCCCCTTTTCGGCCTGTACGGTGCATGTTCTACCATGGGTGAGGCCATGAGCCTGGCGGCTATGGCGGCTGCGGCCGGATACGGGGACCGGAACCTTGCTCTGGCTTCCAGCCATTTTGCTACTGCGGAAAAGCAGTTCCGTTTTCCGCTGGCGTACGGAAATCAGCGCCCATATTCGGCCACATGGACGGCCACCGGATGCGGGGCGGTGGTTATTGAAAACAAAGCTGCATTTCTTCGGAGCGGAGAGAGAAAACCCATGGCAAAAATTACCGGAATCACCACAGGAAAGATCGTGGATTTCGGGCTGAAAGATTCCATGAATATGGGAGCAGCCATGGCTCCGGCAGCATTTCATACGATCTGGCAGAATTTTCAGGATTTCGGATGGGACGAGAGACAGTTTGATCGGATCATAACCGGAGATCTGGGCACAGTGGGGCAGACGATCCTGCTGGATCTTCTGCGAAAGGAAGGGTATGATCTGACTGGTATTCACATGGACTGCGGCATTGAATTATATGATGGGGAAAAACAGGACACCCATGCAGGAGGAAGCGGCTGCGGCTGTTCGGCCATCACGCTCTGTGCCATGATCCTTCCAAAGATTCAGGAGGGAATCTGGCGGCGTGTGCTGTTTGTGCCTACCGGCGCCCTGCTTTCCACAGTAAGCTACAATGAGGGAAGGAGTGTGCCGGGGATCGCCCACGGCGTGGTGATCGAGCACGCGGAATGAGTCCCTGTATATTTGGCGGCGGGGGGTTAAAACAACGAATCTTCGGCTGCAGAAAGGAGTAAAAGAGCAAGGATGGATTACGTAAAAGCATTTTTAGTAGGCGGCACAATTTGTGGACTGGTACAGATCCTTTTAGATCGGACAAAGCTTATGCCGGGGCGGGTGATGGTACTGTTAGTAGTTTCCGGTTGTATCCTGGGAGCGGCAGGCATTTATCAGCCGTTTCTGGACTGGGCCGGAGCGGGGGCTGCAGTGCCTTTGCTGGGCTTTGGGAACACGTTGTGGAAGGGTGTAAAAGAAGGGATTGGAACAGATGGGTTTTTAGGTATATTTAAGGGCGGCCTGACAGCCAGCTCTGCGGGAATTGCCGCCGCTCTGGTTTTCGGGTATATCGGGGCGCTGGTATTTAAGCCGAAAATGAAAAAATAACGGGGAACAAAGATTTTTGACGGCAGTTTTTTCCAAAAAGAAGGGCCGGAGACGCTGCAGGTTCCGGGCAAAGCCGAAATACGGCTTTTGTGCCCGGACACTGCAGAATCTCCGACTTGCTTCAGCATGAGAGTGTTTTGAAAGCAAATTAAGGATAATGCATAGTCCAGGGCCACAGTCAACTAAAGATAACCCAAAGAAATCCAAAGAAATCTAAAGGTACCCGTGCAAAACTATTACATTGTGTTACATTCTTCTTACTTCTATTGACCTTGGTCTTAGTTCATGTTTTACTGTTAATGGCAGGTCAGGGAGAACACCTGGCAGATCCCGGGAAGCCGGCCCGGAGACGGCTCAGAGGGGAAATTAAGAGAATGATATGAAAAGTTTGAGAAAGGAGATCTTACTATGAGTTGTAAGAACAAGAAACTGCCCCAGATTTTTGCGGCGGCAGCGGTGATGGCTGCAGTATCTGCGGTACCTGCCTTTGCGGCATCCGGATGGAAGATGGAAGGAAATCGGTGGGTTTATCTGGACAAAAAAGGAGACCGGGTAACTGAGACCTGGAAAAAAAGCACCGGAGACAATTGGTTTTATCTGGACAGCGATGGCTATATGGCAGTAAATAAACTGATTGAAGATGGAGACGATTACTATTACGTAAATGAAAACGGCGCCAGGGTAAGCAATGAATGGCGCAGGCTGGAAGATGACAGTGACGATGGTGTTTATACAGATGGAAACTGCTGGTACTATTTTGGCGGCAATGGAAAGGCTGTAAAAAATGACAGCGGCCAGGCAAAGCTTACTGCCATTGACGGAAAAAAATACGCCTTCAGTGATACTGGAAAGATGCTTTATGGATGGATCAGCGAAGACGGAACCATGGTAACCGATGATTCGGACTGGGCTTCCGGCCTGATTTACTGCGGTGAGGAAGACAGCGGTGTTGCAGCTGTTGGGAAATGGGCATTTCTGGAAATAGATGATCCGGAAGCGGATAATGACGCGGAAGGTTACTGGTTCTACTTTGGAACAAATGGAAAGAAAACGGTAAATTCGACGAAGACCATCAATGGGAAAAAATATCAGTTTGATGAAAGAGGCGTTGCGCAGTTTAAATGGCACGCTGCCTCTGCTTCCTCTGCCTCTGCAAGCGAATATAAATATTACAATTCGCCGGAACAGTGCTGGATGGCAAGCGGATGGTTCCAGGCAGTGCCAAGTGAGGGAATGAATGCAGACGCTTATCGCGATGAGAAAATGCATTGGTTTTATGCGGATAAGAAAGGTGAACTGGTAACCAGCAGGATCCGCAGCATTGATAACTACAAATATGCGTTCAATGAAAAAGGCGAAATGCTGAAAGGCCTTTATGCCCTTACATTTGACGGAGAAAATCATATTCTTTCCTATCAGAAGATCAGTGACATTGACAAACTGCCAGATGAGGACGAAAATGTTGCAGTTTATTACTTCGGAAACAGTCCGAAAGACGGTGTAATGGCAACTAAGAAAAAGGTAACCGTAAAACTGGATGACGAAGATTATGAATTCGGATTCCGTTCCAATGGTCAGGCAATTAATGGAATTTCTGACAATGCCATTTATATCCACGGTTACAAAAAGAAAGCCGATAAGGAAATGAAACTGGAAACTGTGGAATACGGCGGAAATACCTACCTGGTGAACACCTCCGGAACCATTCAGAAGAATAAGACAAACACAAAAGATGCAGATGATACGTATTACTGCACCGATTCCAAAGGAATCGTAACTTACGTTGGAAATGAGAAAAAGAGCAAGTAAAAGATAGAAAAATACAGCCGGAAAGACGGCACGGAGAGCTGCAGAGAGTACTGCGGCTCTCTGTCAAGGAGAGAGAGTTATGGCAAGAGAATACACCATCGGTCAGGCGGCAGAACTTTTAAACTTAAGTCGGGATGCCCTGCGTTTTTATGAGAAGAAACGGCTGGTGATGCCGAAAAAGAAGGAAAACGGATACCGCTATTATACCGAAGAAGACATCCGCCTTCTTCTGGATTTAATCTGCTGGAGAAAAGTACAGTGCAGCATCGAGGAAATTCAGACAATGTACAATGAAGGCGGTCCGGCTTATATGGATGGCTTTATCGCCAGGAAGATTCAGGAAGAAAAAAGGCAGATCCAGGAACATCAGAAGCTTTTGCGGAAGCTGAATGTCCTTCAATATACAATAAAAAAAATCGCAGGCGCGGTAAATCAGTATGATGTGTGCTCTATGCCGAAATGTTACGAGATATCCCAACGGGTGGAAAGCTTTGAGCAGGTTCGTGAACTCTGGTTTGCTGTTTCCGGCCAGAACCGCGGACTGGAGCACTGTATGCTTCATGAAGAATACCTGCCTGCAGAAGACGATGAAAATGAAAAATACCGGTATCAGTGCTACCTGGCCATGGACGAATTTTCAGTGAAAAAACTGAAGCTGGAAGAATACGTAAAAGGCGCACCGTCCTTTTCATTTCCCCGCTGTGCCCACACGATCTATGAGGCCGACACCGAGCAGGTAGACCGGGAGGCTGTTGAAAAAATGAAGCAGTGGGCCAAAGACCAGGGCCTTGATCTGACAGGCCAGGTCCATGCGCACTATCTTTGGAACAACCAGAAAGATGGAAGATTTATCAAATCCTACATAGAACTGTATATGCCAGTCAAAGGCTAGGAGGGAAGGATGGGGAAAAAAGATATGGAAACTGGCACTGCAGAAATAAAAACGAAAATAAAAAGCCGGAACTTTTGAGACAATCATAAGTTCCGGCTTTTAAAATAGAGCAGATGACGGGAATCGAACCCGCCTCCCCAGCTTGGGAAGCTGGTGTTCTACCGATGAACTACATCTGCGCAACAAAGATATTATAGCATATTTTGTAAATTATGCAAGTACTATTTCTGAAAAAAAGTGATGCTGTTAAGTAATGCTGTTCCGCAGGAATGATTTTCTTTCGGGAAATTTAAGGTTGCTTTCTGTGCATCCGAAAGAATATAATGAAAGAAAGAGCGGGAAAAATTTGGATGATGAAACGCATTAATTAAAGCCCACAGAAAGGAGGACAATATGGGAATCTGGACAGTAAAGCGCTGACGGCAGGGCGCTGGCTGAATGTCCTGGTGCCTTGCTGAAGCGATATTGCAGGTGAGGATATTACGATGCAGTTTGATGATGCCAAGAAGGATTTGTATGTTTGACTTTGGCATTATTCGTTTCGGTACAGGAGGTATGGACATGTCATATTTTTATTGCAAAGCATCCGCAGAAACAGAAAAAGGATGTGTGTTATCCGATAATCAGCCAAAGAGACTTTATTATCAGGAAACAGGCAAGGGAAAGCCGGTGGTATTTCTCCATGGAAATACGGCATCTTCACGGATGTTTGAGCCGCTTCTTCCCTTGTATGAGGACAG
This sequence comes from Candidatus Caccovicinus merdipullorum, assembly GCA_018715905.1. Taxonomy (GTDB): domain Bacteria; phylum Bacillota; class Clostridia; order Lachnospirales; family Lachnospiraceae; genus Caccovicinus; species Caccovicinus merdipullorum. The sequence goes on from DVKS01000158.1 coordinate 5,099, forward strand.
GTTTCGCGTGATTTTGGTGGACTTTCTGGGGAACGGAAGGTCTGACCGGACAGAGGCATTTCCGCCGGATTTATGGCAGGATGAAGGAAGGCAGGTGGCTGCGCTTTTAGAACACCTGAAACTGGGAAAAGCATGTCTTGTAGGATGCAGCGGAGGAGCCTGGGCAGCAATAAACGCGGGGCTTATGCGGCCGGATCTGGTGGAAGCTGTGGCGGCAGACAGCTTTGACGGAAGAACCTTGGCCGGAGATTTTGCAGAAAAGCTTTTGGCTGAACGGACAGCGGCGAAGAAGGATGAACAGGCTGTTGGATTTTACAGATGGTGCCAGGGTGATGACTGGGAGCAGGTGGTGGATAAAGACACGGAAGCCTTGGTGCAGTGCGCAGAAAGAAAACTCCCTCTGTTTGTTAAGCCGCTGTCCGAACTGAAGGTTCCTCTTTTGCTGATGGGCAGTCTGGAAGACACCATGACAAGAAATGATCTGCGCCAGGAATACGAGGCGGCAGCGGCGGAAACAGGTGGAAAGGTCTGCCTGTTTGCCAGGGGCGGACATCCGGCACTGTATTCCAATGCAGAGGCGGCGGCAGAGGCAATCTGCAGGTTTTTTGAAAGCAGGATAATGGAAGGATAATGAGAAAGGGTTAAATCTCTCTGTGTCAGCGCGGCAGAGCACCGGTGCCTGCCGCGCCGACATCGGAGACAGTAAAGCCGGCCAGGAAGATCCTGACCGGCTGTCTTAACTTCTGCGTTCTTTATCCAGCGAAGTCACCTCTTTATGACCGGGATAAATGATATAATCCCCGTCCAAAGCTTTTAAGCGGCGAAGAGATTCTTCAATCGCGGTTTCATCGCCGCCGTAAAGACTTGTTTTTCCATGGCCGCCTGCAAGCATGGTGTCACCGGTAAAAATTGCCCCTTCCGTGCAAAGGGCCATGGATCCCGGCGTATGTCCCGGGAGGATCATTACCGTAAACCGCAGATCATCCAGCCAAAGCTCGTCCCCATCGCTTAATAAAACAGAAGGGCGCACGGGGCGGTAAGGCTTAGTTACATAAGGGCGGCTGTTGATCAGCTCCTCATCCATAAGCCGCCAGGCATCAATCCGGCTTACGGCCACCGGCACATGATAGTGATCCGCCAGATCTGCGGCTGCCAGTACATGATCTGTATGTCCGTGGGTGACTGCGATGTAAACGGGGATCAGACCGTTTGTTTCCAGGCATTCTGTGATTTTTTCTGCTTCATCGGCAGGATCGATGACCATGCAGCGCTTTGTGGTTTTGTGGTACACAATATAGCAGTTGGTAAAACAGGCGCCCAGAACCAGGCGGATTACTCCCATATTTTCACCCTTCGCTGCAGAATGATCCGTAAGTTCCTGGACCGGTTCTTTTACGTAACCGGCAGACTGCGCCTTGCGGATCTTTTCCCTTGTATCATGATCGGTATATTCTTTCAGATTCTTTGTAACTTCTGAAAAATCCGTCTCTTCCTTTCCGTAATTAAGCTGCAGATCGTATTCTAAGGGAAGCCAGGTACGAATATCTGCTTCGTTGTGCTGGATAACCGCTTCCATCTTATCAAGGGCCTTGTAAAGTTTTGCTTCCTCTGTTTCCAGCTTGTTCATTTCATCAAAAAGTCTTCCAAGTTCCTGGTCATAAGGGGCCGGAAGCGTGCGGATCCATTCTGCAGTTACATCATCTTCCCTGCGGCTGTCCTCTTTTGTCTTCTGGAAAGCGGGGATATCTCCGGTAAAGGCTTCCCCCATGTCATGGAACAGGCACATTAAGATGACTTTATTCATATCCATGCCGGGAAACGCATCCTTCATGAAATATGCCATGAGGGCAAGCCGCCAGCTGTGCTCTGCTACACTTTCGTGTCTTCCTGAAGAAGTCCAGGAATGTCTCGTGTTGTTTTTCAGCTGCTCTGCCCGATGCAGAATTTCAAAGTATTTATCCAGATTCATTGGCGGCCTCCGTTTTTTGTGATCATATTTCTTGACTTCAATCATTATAGCATACCCTCTGTACTGCCTCAATGAGATTTTCCCGCCGGCTTTTGGCTCTGGATCCGGCAGGGCAGTTCTTTTTGTCTGGTGGTTGCAAACTTTTGGTTTTTGTGATTAAATAGGAAGGATGACGCGCATATGGAGGTTAAATTATGGCGAAAGCACAATATAATGCGGACAGTATTACCGTTCTGGAAGGCCTTGAGGCCGTTCGGAAGCGTCCTGGCATGTATATCGGCAGCGTGGGCACCAAAGGGTTAAACCACCTGATTTACGAGATCGTGGACAATTCGGTGGATGAGCATCTGGCCGGCTTCTGTACGGATATCTGGGTCCGCCTGGAGGCAGACGGCTCCTGTACCGTCCGGGACAACGGACGGGGAATTCCCGTAGAGCTTCACAAAAAGGGCGTATCGGCAGAGCGGGTGGTATTATCCACCCTTCATGCAGGCGGAAAATTTGATAACGAAGCCTATAAGACCAGCGGCGGTCTTCACGGTGTTGGTTCTTCTGTGGTAAATGCACTGTCAGAGCGGATGCAGGTGACCATCTGCCAGAAAGGATATATTTATCGGGATGCCTATGAGCGGGGCGTTCCGGTGGTGGAATTAAAGGACGGACTCCTTCCGGTGGTGGGAAGGTCGAAAGAGACGGGAACGGAGATTAACTTTACGCCGGACGGAGAGATTTTTGAGAGGACTCGGTTTAAGGCAGACTGGCTGAAGAGCCGTCTTCACGAGACGGCATATTTAAATCCCAATCTGACCCTGCACTATAAAAACTGCAGGCCCGGCGAGGAGGAAGCCATTGACTACCGGGAACCCGACGGCATTATCGCCTACGTAAAAGACTTAAATAATGGAAAGACACCGATTCATGATCCCATTTATTTTAAGGGGACGGCAGATAAGATCGAGGTGGAGGCTGCCATTCAGTTTGTAGATACCTTTGAGGAAAATGTACTGGGATTCTGCAATAATATCTTTACCCAGGAGGGCGGTACCCATCTCATCGGATTTAAGACCCGTTTCACCAATCTGATCAATACCTACGCCAAGGAACTGGGAATATTAAAAGAGAATGCCAAGTTTACCGGCGCCGATACCCGAAGCGGCATGACGGCCATTGTGGCCATCAAGCATCCGGATCCGATCTTTGAGGGACAGACCAAGACGAAGCTGGCCAGCGCCGATGCGGCAAAGGTGGTGAATACGGTAACCGGCGATGAACTGCAGCGCTACTTTGACCGGAACCTGGAGACGCTGAAAGGGGTCATCGGCTGTGCCGAGAAGTCTGCGAAGATCCGGAAGGCCGAGGAGAAGGCCAAGACGAACATGCTGACCAAGTCAAAGTTTTCTTTTGACAGCAACGGCAAGCTGGCAAACTGCGAGAGCAGGGATCCGTCCAAATGCGAAATTTTTATCGTGGAGGGCGATTCTGCAGGCGGCTCTGCGAAATCTGCCAGAAACCGCCAGTACCAGGCGATTCTTCCCATCCGCGGAAAGATCCTGAACGTGGAAAAGGCTTCCATGGACAAGGTTTTGGCCAACGCGGAGATTAAGACCATGATCAATTCCTTCGGATGCGGATTTTCCGAGGGATATGGAAACGATTTCGATATCAGCAAGCTCCGGTACGATAAGATTATTCTGATGACCGATGCGGATGTGGACGGAAGCCACATCGATACCCTTCTTCTTACCTTCCTTTACCGTTTCATGCCGGAACTGATTACGGAAGGACACGTCTATATTGCGATGCCGCCCTTGTTTAAGGTGATTCCCAAAAAGGGAAATGAGCAGTATCTGTACGATGAAAAAGAGCTGGAAAAATACCGTAAGACCCACACCGGCGAATTTACCCTGCAGCGGTACAAGGGTCTTGGAGAGATGGATGCCCAGCAGCTGTGGGAGACCACCCTTGACCCGGAGAACCGGGTGCTTAAGCGGGTTGAGATCGAAGATGGCCGCATGGCTTCCGAGATCACGGAGATGCTCATGGGAAGCGAAGTAGGGCCAAGAAGACAGTTTATTTACGACCACGCAGACGAGGCGGAGATCGACGCTTAAAGGAGAAATTATGGCAGAAAAAATAATCACAACGGAATATTCGGAAGAGATGCAGCGCAGCTACATGAATTATTCCATGAGCGTAATTACGGCCAGAGCCATTCCCGATGCCAGGGACGGATTAAAGCCGGTGCAGCGCCGCGTTCTCTATGATATGAGCGAACTGCGGATCAATCATGATAAGCCTCACAGGAAATCGGCCCGTATCGTCGGCGATACCATGGGTAAATACCACCCCCACGGAGACAGCTCCATCTATGAGACCCTGGTGGTTCTGTCCCAGGATTTTAAAAAGGGAATGCCCTTAATTGACGGACATGGAAATTTCGGTTCCATCGAGGGAGACGGGGCGGCGGCCATGCGTTATACCGAGGCAAGGCTTAAGAAATTCACCGAGGAGGTCTACTTAAAAGATCTGGACAAGACGGTGAATTTTGTCCCCAATTATGACGAGACGGAAAAGGAGCCGGAGGTTCTGCCGGTGCGCGTTCCCAACCTTCTGGTAAACGGCGCAGACGGCATTGCCGTAGGCATGAGTACCAGCATTCCGCCCCATAATCTGGGGGAGGTGGCAGATGCCGCCATTGCCTATATCCAGAACCCGGACATCACCACAGAAGAGCTGATGGAAAAGATGCCCGGCCCGGATTTCCCCACAGGCGGCATTATCGCCAATAAAAGCAGCCTGAAAGAAATCTATGAGACGGGAACCGGCAAGCTTAAGCTGAGGGGCCGTTTTGAGGTGGAACTTGGAAAGCGGCGGGCGGACAAGGACAAGCTGGTGATTACGGAGATCCCCTACACCATGATCGGCGCCGGCATCAATAAGTTCCTGGTAGATATCGCTGACCTTGTGGAGAGCAAGAAGCTTCCCGATGTGGTGGATATTTCCAACCAGTCCAACAAAGAGGGCATCCGCATTGTCCTGGAGCTTCGAAAGGATGCGGACATCGACCGGATCATCAATACTTTATATAAGAAGACAAAGCTGGAAGACACATTCGGCGTAAACATGCTTGCCATTGCAAAGGGCCGCCCGGAGTGCCTGAATCTCAGAGGCATCCTGAAACATTTCCTGGATTTCCAGCATGAGAATACCACCAGGAAGTATCAGACGCTTTTAGAAAAGGAGCTGGATAAAAAAGAGGTCCAGGAGGGTCTGATTGCGGCCTGTGATGTGATCGATCTGATCATTGCCATCCTCCGCGGATCGAAAAATATGAAGGACGCCAGGGCATGCCTGATGAACGGTGATATTTCCAATATCCATTTCCGGACGCCGGGTTTTGAGGAGGATGCAAAGAAGCTTCACTTTACCGAACGGCAGGCCTCTGCCATTCTGGAAATGCGCCTTTATAAGCTGATCGGCCTGGAGATCCTGGCTCTTGAGAAAGAGCATAAGGAAACCCTGCGGAAGATCCGGGAGTATGAAAAGATCTTAAAGAGCCGGAAAACCATGGATCAGGTTATCATCGCCGATCTGGAAAATATCAAGAAAGAATTCGCCCTTCCCCGCCGGACCCGTTTGGAGGACGGTAAGGAGGCGGTTTATGTGGAGGAAGCGCCTGCTTCCGTTCCGGCCGTCTTTGTTATGGACCGCTTCGGTTACTGCAAGCTTTTGGAAAAGAGCGTGTACGAGCGGAATCAGGAGGCGGCGGACAGCGAATTTTCCTATGTGATCCCCTGCATGACCGACCACAGGCTGTGCTTTTTTACGGATACAGGAAGTATGCATCAGATCAAGGCGTCGGATGTGCCCTTTGGAAAACTCAGGGACAAGGGAACGCCGGCGGAGAATCTCAGCAAATACGACGGCACCAGGGAGCGGATCGTCTACGCAGCCGATGCGGATGCCATGAAAGAGCAGACTCTTTTATTTGCCACCGCCATGGCTTCCGTAAAGCAGGTGCCTGCTTCTGAATTTGAGACTAATAACCGGACTGTGGCAGCCACAAAGCTGCAGGAGGGAGATACGCTGGTGCGCGTCCTTCCTGTGGAAGGGCAGAAGGATGTGGTCCTTCAGACGGATAACGGCGTATTTTTAAGATTTTTACTGGAAGAAATTCCGATGATGAAGAAAGCATCAAAAGGTGTCCGGGGCATCCGCCTGGCAGAAGGAGAGCAGCTGGAAGAAGTCTATCTGATCGGCCAGGACCCGGTGATCCGGTATAAAGGCAAGGAAGTTCATCTGAACCGGCTGAAGCTTGGAAAGAGAGACGGCAAGGGCAGCAAAGTCCGTCTGTAACGGACAAATGTATTTTTATCGCGAATAAGTATTGCATTTTTTGCACTTTTGTTATAGGATATGTTCAATGTCACCTGGGAATGGCAAGTCCAGGCGGCGGATTCGAAAATGCGATAAAGAGGAGAGACCATTATGGAAAAGAAACTGAAAGTCGGCGTGCTGGGCGCCACCGGAATGGTAGGGCAGCGTTTTATTGCTCTTCTGGAGAATCACCCCTGGTATGAGGTAACGGCTGTGGCAGCCAGCCCCCGTTCTGCCGGAAAGACCTACGAGGAGGCGGTAGGCGGCCGCTGGAAGATGACCACACCCATGCCGGAAGGCGTAAAGAACCTGGTTGTCATGAATGTAAATGAGGTAGAGAAAGTAGCTGCCGGCGTAGATTTCGTGTTCAGTGCAGTGGATATGACCAAGGATGAGATCCGGGCCATCGAGGATGCTTACGCAAAGACAGAGACTCCGGTGGTTTCCAATAACAGCGCTCACCGCTGGACTCCCGATGTCCCCATGGTAATTCCGGAGATTAACCCGGAGCATTTCAAGGTAATTGAATTCCAGAAAAAGCGTCTGGGAACCACCAGAGGCTTTGTGGCAGTAAAGCCCAACTGCTCCATCCAGAGCTACGCCCCGGTACTTACGGCATGGAAGGAATTTGAGCCGTACGAGGTAGTGGCCACCACCTATCAGGCCATTTCCGGAGCAGGAAAGACCTTTCAGGATTGGCCGGAGATGGAAGGAAACATCATTCCCTATATCGGCGGCGAGGAAGAAAAGAGCGAGCAGGAACCTTTAAGGATCTGGGGAAAGATTGAAGACGGCGTGATCGTAAAGGCTCAGGAGCCCAAGATCACCTGCCAGTGCATCCGCGTGCCCGTGCTGAACGGACATACGGCAGCGGTATTTGTCAAGTTCCGTAAGAAGCCCACCAAGGAGCAGCTGATCGAAAAGCTCCGTGCTTTCCAGGGACTGCCCCAGGAATTAAAGCTTCCCAGTGCGCCGGAACATTTTATCCAGTACATGGAAGAGGACAACCGTCCGCAGGTAACTCTGGATGTGGACTATGAAAGAGGCATGGGCATTTCCGTAGGACGTCTCCGTGAGGATTCCATCTATGACTGGAAGTTTATCGGACTGTCTCATAATACGGTCCGGGGAGCGGCCGGCGGAGCCATTCTCTGTGCGGAGCTGCTGACTGCCCAGGGATATATTTCCGCGAAATAAGATTCCATGGAAGAAAGAGGAGAGAATCTTCGGATTTTCTCCTTTTTCCGTTTTGGAAACAAGGGGAACGTTGGGGGATTGACAAAAAACCGATTGCCAGTCTCTCCCATTTGCGATATAATCTTGAAGAAAGAAACAAATTCCTTTGAAAGAGGACAAGCAGGAGGATTTGCCAATGGCAATCAAAGTAGAACGACTGGGAGAGACTCCGGAGGGAAAGCAGGTTGACCTGTATACTCTGACCAATGAAAACGGAGTCAGTGCTTCCTTCACAAATCTGGGCGGCACGTGGGTATCCATGCTGGTTCCGGACCGGAACGGAGATATGGCTGATGTGCTCTTAGGCTACGACACACTTGAAAACTTAATAAAGAATCCCCCTCACTGCGGTGCTGTGATCGGAAGAAATGCAAATCGTATCGGAGGTGCGGCTTTTACCTTAAATGGCATCCGATACACGCTGGAAGCCAATAACGGACCGAACAATCTTCACAGCGGTCCGGATCTGTACCATACCCGGATCTGGGAGGTGGAGCTGGATGAGAGCAGTTTGGGGAGTCGGGTAACCTTTTCTCTGAACAGCCCTGACGGCGATCAGGGATATCCGGGAAATGCCAGTATCAGTGTAAGCTATACGCTGATGCCGGACAATGGCGTATCTCTGGAATACCATATGGTTTCCGATGCGGATACCATTGCGAACTTTACCAATCATGCCTACTTTAATCTGCGGGGACATGACAGCGGTTCCATTCTGGACCATCAGGTGTGGATCGATGCGGACTTTTTTACGCCGGCAGATGAAGTATCCATTCCTGTTGGGCAGATCGCTCCGGTAAAGGATACGCCCATGGACTTTACGGTGATGAAGCCGGTGGGACGGGACATTGACGAAGATTACGATCAGCTTAAGATGGCCGGAGGCTATGACCATAACTGGGTGCTGAACCACAAGCCTGGTGAGCTGGCCCTTTGTGCCAAGGCCTATGACCCGGTATCCGGCCGGATCATGGAGGTTTATACCGATCTTCCGGGCATGCAGTTCTATACGGCAAATTCTATTAAGGCAGACCCGGTTGGAAAAGGCGGCGCGGTATACGGCCCCAGGAGCGGTTACTGCTTTGAGACGCAGTATTATCCGGATGCGGTGAATAAGCCTCAGTTCCCGTCTCCTGTTCTGAAGGCAGGCGAGACTTATTCCACCACGACAGTTTATAAATTCCTGCGGGAATAATTTTGGAAAGCCGGATCCGGGGAGCGATCCCCGTCAGACGGCTTACCGCAGGCGAAGAATCCTGCCCGGCAGGATTCTTTTGCGGTACAGGAACCAGATTCCTGGTCCTTTCAGCAAACTTAAAGTGAGATATTGAATGGCAAAATCATTATATATAGCAGAAAAACCCAGCGTGGCTCAGCAGTTTGCCGATGCCCTGAAGATAAAAGGGCGGCGGGGAGACGGATTCATAGAGTCGGAAGATTCGGTGGTTACCTGGTGCGTAGGTCATCTGGTTACCATGAGTTATCCGGATGCCTATGATCCGGCACTGAAGCGCTGGAGCCTGGATACCCTTCCCTTTCTTCCCAAGGAATTCAAATACCAGGTGATCGACAGCGTTTCCCGGCAGTATAAGATCGTCTCCGGTCTGCTGAACCGCCCGGATGTGGATACCATATATGTATGCACCGACTCGGGGCGGGAAGGAGAGTACATTTACCGTCTGGTAGCGCAGATGGCCGGGGTAAAGGGAAAGACCCAGAAGCGGGTGTGGATCGATTCCCAGACCGAGGAGGAGATCCTGCGGGGAATCCGTCAGGCAAAGGATTTATCGGAGTACGATAATCTTGGGGCTTCTGCCTATCTGCGGGCAAAGGAAGATTACCTGATGGGAATCAACTTTTCCAGAGTCCTGACATTAAAGTACGGTCCGGTGCTTTCTGGCTATCTGCGTACCCGCTCTACTGTGGTATCGGTGGGCCGGGTCATGACCTGCGTGCTGGGCATGGCAGTCCGCCGGGAGCGGGAGATCCGCCAGTTTGTAAAGACGCCCTTTTACCGGGTGGTAGGTTCTTTTAAACTGGGAGAATTTACGTTCAGCGGCGAATGGAAAGCTGTGGAAGGTTCCCGCTATTTCCAGACACCGGCTCTCTATAAGGAAAACGGATTTAAAGAAAAGGAAACGGCTCAGAAGCTGATTGATTTTCTGAATGCCGATCCTCCTGTCACCGCCGTTGTGACCCGGAAAGAGGCGAAAAAGGAGAGCAAGAACCCGCCTCTTTTATATAACCTTGCAGAGCTGCAGAACGACTGTTCCAAAATGTTTAAGATAAGCCCAGATGAGACCCTTCAGGTGGTTCAGGAGCTGTATGAGAAAAAGCTGGTTACTTACCCCAGAACCGATGCCAGGGTGCTGTCCTCGGCGGTAGCCAGGGAGATCGGCCGCAACATCGGCGGACTTAAGGGCTATCCTCCGGCGGCTGCCTTTGCAGATGAAGTTCTTTCCATGGAGAGCTGGAAGAATATCGCCAAAACACGTTACGTAAATGACAAGCAGATCACCGACCACTATGCCATTATTCCTACCGGCCAGGGGCTGGGGGCTCTGCGGAGTTTAAAGCCGCTTTCAGAAAAGATATACCAGCTGATCTGCCGGCGCTTTTTAAGCATTTTCTATCCGCCGGCAGTGTACCAGAAGTATACGCTGGAATTGGAGCGGAAGGGCGAGCATTTCTTTGGAAATTTCAAAGTTTTGCTGGAACCCGGATATTTAAAAGCTGCCGACGTAAACTATGGAAAGAAAGATGCGGCCCGGCAGGCTTCGGAAGGAAGCGAAGAGGAAGAAAAGCAGAAAGCAGAAGAAAAATCCCAGCCCAATCAGGAAGGAACGGAGCAGGAGAATCGGAAAGACGCAGAAAACCCCGCTTTCCAGGCTCTTTTAAAGGCCATGAAAAAGGGAGATGTTCTGGATGTTGCCGGTTTTTCCATCAAAGAGGGCGAGACTTCTCCGCCCAAACGATACACATCCGGTTCCATGATCCTGGCAATGGAGAATGCGGGACAGCTGATTGAGGACGAGGAGCTGCGGGCCCAGATCAAGGGCAGCGGCATCGGCACCAGCGCCACCCGGGCGGAGATCCTGAAAAAACTCTGCCATATCCAGTACCTGGCGCTGAATAAAAAGACTCAGGTTATTACGCCGACGCTTCTGGGAGAACTGATCTTTGAGGTGGTAAACGCCTCCATCCGCCAGCTTCTGAATCCGGAACTGACAGCCAGCTGGGAGAAGGGGCTGACCTATGTGGCGGAGGGCACCATAACTTCCGACGAGTATATGGAAAAGCTGAACCGCTTTGTGGCCGGCCGCACCAATGGCGTAAAACAGCTGAACAACAGCTATTATCTGCGTTCGAATTTCGATTCGGCGGCAGTATACTATAATAAAAGCAAAAAAGACAGAAACAAGGAGAATGAAGAAACATGATGAAGCAGGAAGAAATGAAGAACACAGAACTTTTTGATTTGACCCAGACGATTGCAGCACGCCTTTTTGGTATGTACACCTATCCCTGGGAGGCAGTTTCCCACATTGGAAAGTGCATTACCTCCATTGGAAAGCATCTGCCGGAAGAGGAGTATCAGAAACTTGGAAAGAATATCTGGATCCACAAAAGCGCAAGGATGGCACGTTCCGTTATGATGACCGGTCCGGCTATCATCTGTGCCGGTGCTGAGGTTCGTCACGGCGCATTCCTGCGGGGAAATACCATTATCGGCGAAGGCGCTGTAGTAGGCAACTCCTGTGAGTTAAAGAATGTGGTGCTTTTTAACGGCGCACAGGTTCCTCATTTTAATTACGTAGGCGATTCCATTTTAGGATACAAGGCCCATATGGGAGCCGGAGCCGTTACTTCCAATGTAAAGTCTGACAAGACTCTGGTGAAGATCCACGCAGCTGACGGTGATATTGAGACCGGATTAAAGAAAGTGGGAGCATTCCTGGGAGACGGCGTTGAGGTAGGCTGCCAGACGGTCCTGAATCCCGGAACGGTCGTAGGTAGAAATACCAACATCTATCCTCTTTCCAGCGTAAGAGGCTGCGTTGCTGCAAATTCTATTTATAAGAAGGCCGATGAGATTGTGGAGAAGGAAGAGAGAGAAACCGAGGAAACCACGAAATAAAAAAGAGAAATGTTTTTAGCACAAAGATAAGAAAAGCTGCCGTACCTGCGAAGTGATTTCTGCGGGTACGGCAGCTTTTTGTGCCGGATTATTTTGTTCCGAAGATCCGGTCGCCGGCATCGCCCAGACCGGGGCAGATGTAAGCGTCTTTGTTCAGGCAGCGGTCCAGATGGCCTACATAGATCTGGATATCCGGATGGGCTTCCTGAAGTCGGTTCAGGCCTTCCGGAGCGGCGATGATAGACATGAACTTAATCTTTTTGCCGCCGTGTTCTTTGATGAAGTTAACGGCAGCTACGGCAGAACCGCCGGTAGCCAGCATGGGATCGGTTACCACAATGGTTCTTTCCTCGATGGGAGCCGGCAGCTTGCAGAAATATTCATGGGGTTCGTGGGTGACTTCATCCCGGTAAAGACCGATGTGTCCCACCTTGGCACTGGGAACCAGCGCCAGAATACCGTTCACCATGCCAAGTCCAGCGCGGAGAATGGGAACCACCGCCAGCTTCCGGCCGGCAATCTTGGGAGTCATGCAGGTTTCAATGGGGGTCGTCACTTCTTCATCCTTAAGAGGCAGGTCCCGGAGGGCCTCGTAAGCCATCAGCATGGCGATCTCTTCCACCAGGGCGCGGAATTCATTGGTTCCGGTATTTTTGTCCCGGAGGATGGATATTTTGTGCTGGATCAGAGGGTGATCGAAAATAATAACTTGTTCCATGGTATGTCCTTCCTGCCTTTATTTCGTCTCAGGCGTAAATTTTACGATGGCGTAATCACCGAGGCTGTGAGATACGGGAATGGAGAAATAAATCTCTCCCTGTTTTTCATAGCTGAAAGTGGATGGCCAGTAGTTTTCTGCATCGAATGGGAAATCGGCATTCTCGAAAATATCGGTATAGTATTCGATATCCATGGCGCTGCGTTCCTCTAAAAGAGCCGTCAGCTGGTCGCCGTTTACGCCATCGAACTCTACGTCATCGCTTAAAACGTACCCTGCCATGGTATAGGGATCTGCAAAATCACTGAGCCCCATATCTTTGCAGGAACTTAAATCTACCGTGTTGGTGTAAAACTGGTTTACCGGATGGGCAGCACCTTCCTGACTGGCATAGCCGGTGTAGAGAACGGTGATCCGCTTCTGGCTCAGGGCCGGAACCTGGCATTGGATTTCGATGGTACAGCCGCCGGACTCGGTATCCCAGGCTTTCAGGATCGAAAGGGCATTGTCCTTCAGCAGCTGGTTTGCCTTTTCCTGAGAGGAAGGATCGGACATGCCGGAGATAACCGGATATTCGATGGAAATGGAATCCCCCTCTGTATAGGCAGCGATTTCGTATGAAATACTCTGGGCAGAACTGGATTCTGCTTCGGTGCTTTCTTCTGCAGTTTCCGCGGTTTCCTGGCTGCTGGTTTCCGGAGCCAGGGTTTCGGCTGCAGTTGTGTGAATGGTGGACAGGTCGATCTTCTCCGGTGTTTCCTGACTGGAGCAGGCTACCGCCAGGATCGCTCCCGCCAGCACCACGCCGGCCAGGGCTGCACCAATGATAATATTGCGGTTGTTCATAAAATATCCTTTCTTTTGTATGCTGAAAATTGTCACTTCCTGTATTCTCTTAAAGTATAACATATTTTGTAAAAAAAGCAATTCGAAGAAAAATTAGTTGACACTAACTTCTTGCTGTGGTATGATACGCAGGTAGATGGAGTTATACATAACTAACTGACGCAGGAAGGGAGGCATTGCCAATGTGGCAGAAGGAACAGGTGATTCGGGAATTGAAACGCCGCGGGAAACGGATGACAAAGCAGAGGCTGCTTCTTTTGGATATTATTCTGGACGGGAGCTACAGCTGCGGTAAAGAGATTTATTATGATGCGATTAAGGTAGATCCCACCATTGGCCTTGCTACGGTTTACCGGATGCTGTCCACTCTGGAGGAAATTGGGGTGGTAAGCAGGTGCTATCAGTGCAGCCTGGAGCAGACTCCCTGCATGTATGAAAGTGCAGAGGCCGGCTGAAGAGAAGAAGGCTGAAATCATGGGAAATCCCTTGGCAGGCGGAGGAAAAAACGTTATAATAAAAGAGCCAGTCCAAAGGAGGCAGGGAAGAACCATGAAGATAATCAGAAAACATTTTTACTTCAGCGGAAGAGTGCAGGGAGTAGGATTTCGCTACAAGGCCATGTACCTGGCGCGGGGCCTTGAACTGACAGGATGGGTAGCCAACCTCTGGGACGGCCGTGTGGAGATGGAAGTACAGGGGCCGCCGGAAAAGATCAGTATGCTCCTTCTGCGGCTGAAGGAGGACCGCTATATTTCTATCGATCAGATACAGTCTGTGGGACAGCCCATTCGGGAAGGAGAGAAATCCTTTCAGGTAAAGGGATAAAAAACGCTTGCCAAATACAGGAGAATATGGTATCATAATTTCGTTCTGTGAAAATCTCGTATTTTTGCAGTCTGTTAAACTTTAAGCCGGCCTGTCGGAATGGCAGACGAGGTGGACTCAAAATCCATTGGTGGCGACACCGTGCGGGTTCAAGTCCCGCGGCCGGCACTCCTTGGCAGGGGCAAGACCGTCGGTAATCCGGGAGTTATTCCGGTTTCGGCGGTTTTTCTTTAATTATATACAGAACAAATGTTCGAAAAATACTGCAAAACCTTGAAAAAAGATTGTATCCCGTATCGGTTTGGTGTATGATAAAGGGAAGAGAATGCAGATAATACAATGATGTCATAGCATAAGACGGAGGAAAGGAAGGATAGTCATGAATTGTCAGGAGACGCAAAGGCTGGTCATGCCTTACATTCAGGATGAACTGACTCCGGAAGAACTGGAAGGATTTCTGGAACACGTGGAGGCCTGCCCGGACTGCCGGGAAGAACTGGAGATTTATTTTACGGTAGCTCTGGGCCTGCGGCAGCTGGACGAGGGTTCCGGCAGTTATAATATAAAAGGCGAGATGGAAGCTTCTCTGGAGGAATCCAGACGGCAGGTGCGCATGCGCCGCCTTCTGAAGATCAGCTGTTATGCGGTAAATACGCTTTCCGGACTGGGGCTTGTTATCACATTCCTTCTGCAGCTGCGCATTTGGATGATTGGCTGATGCCGGGGCCTGGTGCGCAGAATGCCGGTATCATGGGAGCGGACCGTTCCTGCCTCTGACATCATTGGACAACAGAAAGGAAATAACATGGACAAACTGGTATTGATCGATGGACACAGTATACTGAACCGCGCTTTCTATGGAGTGCCGGATCTGACGAATTCAGAAGGGCTCCATACCAACGCGGTTTATGGTTTTTTAAATATTATGTTTAAGATTCTGGATGAGGAGAAGGCGGATCACCTTGCGGTAGCCTTTGATCTGAAGGAGCCCACCTTCCGTCATAAGATGTACGGAGATTACAAGGGAACGCGAAAGCCCATGCCTCAGGAGCTTCATGAGCAGGTGCCCTTGATGAAAGAGGTCCTTGAGGCCATGGGGATCCCTATCCTGACGCTGCCTGGTTACGAAGCAGACGATATTCTGGGAACGGTGGCCAAGCGCAGCCAGGCGGCCGGCGTTTCCGTTTCTGTAATTTCCGGCGACAGGGATCTTTTGCAGCTGGCAGATGAGCGGATCAAGATACGGATCCCGAAAACAAGTCGGGGAACCACCGAGATCCATGATTATTATCCGGAGGATGTGAAGCGGGAGTACCATGTAACGCCCCGGGAGTTTATCGATGTAAAGGCTTTGATGGGAGATGCTTCGGATAATATTCCGGGAGTCCCTTCCATCGGAGAGAAGACGGCCACGGCTATTATTGAAGCTTACGGCTCCATCGAGAATGCCTATGCGCATCTGGATGAGATCCGGCCGCCCAGAGCAAAGAAGGCCCTGGAAGAACATTATGACATGGCGCAGATGAGCAAGGAGCTGGCTGCCATCTGTATCGACTGTCCCATCTCTTTTTCTTATGAAGATGCGGTCATTGAAAATTTTTATACGCCGGAAGTGTATCAGCTGATGAAGCGTCTGGAGTTTAAATCCATTCTTTCCCGTTTCGACGCAGATGCTGTGGGCGGTACCAAGGCAGAGGAACAGTTTACCGTAACGGATGATTTAAAACAGGCAGAGGAGTGGGTAAGGAAAGCGGAGAAAACCGCTTCCGGAGCCGGAGATAAGGACGGCCGTGCAGGTCTGCAGCTGATCACAGGAGACGGCGGTGCAGTGGGACTGGCTCTTTCTTTAGAGGACGGACAGACTGTGTGCATCCGTGCTGCCGGAGAGATCAGCGGAGAGTGGCTGTGCCGGGCGGCGGAACAGATCATCCGGTCTGCGGTTTTTCCCCGCCTCTGGACGCCGAATCTTAAGAAATTGCTTCCCTGGATTTCGGCAGAGGACGATGCCGCTATTTTAGACAGCGGCGTGGCTGCTTATCTTCTGAATCCGCTGAAGGATTCTTACGAGTATGATGATCTGGCCAGAGATTATCTTGGCATGACTCTGCCTTCAGAGAAGGATCTCTTTGGAAAG
>DVKS01000159.1 GCA_018715905.1 Candidatus Caccovicinus merdipullorum
AAAAAGGGCAAGGAGATTCTGGATCACTTCGGAGAATACCTTCCTAAATTCAAGAAGATCATGCCTCACGATTACCGGAGGATGATGAACACCATCGTACAGATGGAAGAGAAGGGCTTAAGCAGCGAACAGGCGCAGATTGAGGCATTTTACGCCAACATAAGCCAGTAGGAAGGAGGACGCGACATGGGAAAAGCAACTGGATTTTTAGAGTTTGACAGAGAGAACACCAAGACCGTAGATCCCAAATCACGGATTAAGAATTATAATGAATTTCATTTTCCGCTCTGCGAGAAGGAGCGGAGAAACCAGGGGGCCCGCTGCATGGACTGCGGCGTTCCCTTCTGCCAGTCGGGAATGATGATCAAGGGGATGACTTCCGGCTGTCCCTTAAACAATCTGATTCCGGAGTGGAATGACCTGATCTATACGGGCAACTGGCAGCAGGCCTACAACCGTCTGAAAAAGACCAACAGCTTTCCGGAGTTTACCTCCAGGGTATGCCCGGCTCCCTGTGAGGCGGCCTGCACCTGCGGCCTGAACGGGGATCCGGTGACGGTAAAGGACAATGAACATGCGGTGATTGAGAAGGCATATGCCGAGGGGTATGCCGCGGCCCATCCGCCGAAGCTTCGCACCGGAAAGAAGGTGGCAGTGATCGGCTCCGGTCCGGCAGGTCTGGCGGCAGCGGATCAGCTGAATAAAAGAGGCCACAGTGTAACGGTTTTTGAACGGAGTGACCGACTGGGCGGCCTTCTGATGTATGGCATTCCTAATATGAAGCTGGAAAAGTGGGTAATTGAACGAAAGATCAGCGTGATGAAGGAGGAGGGCGTCTCCTTCGTGGTAAACGCTGATGTGGGAAAGAATTACAAGGTTAATAAGATTCTCCGGGACTTTGACCGGGTGATCCTGGCCTGCGGTGCATCCAACCCACGGGATATTAATGCACCGGGGCGGGACGGACTGGGCATTTACTTTGCGGTGGATTATTTAAAGGCTACTACCAAGAGCCTTCTGGACTCCAATCTGGAGGACGGAAACTATATTTCCGCAAAGGATAAGCATGTGGTGGTTATCGGCGGCGGCGATACGGGAAATGACTGCGTGGGAACAGCGATTCGCCAGGGATGTGCGTCAGTGACCCAGTTAGAGATGATGCCAAAGCTTCCGGATAAGCGGACCGATGACAATACCTGGCCGGAGTGGCCCAGAATCTGCAAGACCGATTATGGCCAGGAGGAATCCATTGCTGTATTCGGGAAGGACCCCAGAGTGTATCAGACCACAGTAAAGGAATTTGTCAAGGACGGCGAGGGAAAGGTCTGCAAGATCATTACCACCAGGCTGGCCTTTGAGAAAGATCCCGAAACCGGACGGAATGTTATGAAGCCAGTGGAGGGAAGCGAAAAGGAGATTCCGGCAGATCTGGTGCTGATTGCA
Organism: Candidatus Caccovicinus merdipullorum; assembly: GCA_018715905.1. Taxonomy (GTDB): domain Bacteria; phylum Bacillota; class Clostridia; order Lachnospirales; family Lachnospiraceae; genus Caccovicinus; species Caccovicinus merdipullorum. The sequence continues at coordinate 1,444 of DVKS01000159.1, forward strand.
GCAGGATTTCTGGGATGTCAGTCTTATGTGGCTGATGCTTTCGGCACAGAGTTAAATGTCAGAACAAATGTGGCTACGGAAGCCGGAAGCTATCAGACCAGTGTGCCCAAGGTCTTTGTGGCTGGTGATATGCACAGGGGCCAGTCTCTGGTTGTCTGGGCCATCCGGGAAGGCCGCGAAGTGGCAAAAGAAGTGGATCGAAGTCTGATGGGATATACGAATCTGGCATGATGGTTTACCCTAATAGTCTGCCGCCGGCGTATGAAGGTTTACTTGAAAACAGCGGATGCTGCAGACAGGCCATGCTTTGCAGCAGCATCCGCAGATGAAGAATCCTGCACTGCAGGATTCTTTTTTAGTTTCATTTAAGGTAACGCCATTATATTATGAAAAGAAAGCGGAATGGATGCTGTTTGGCGGTGCATTTGGCATTCCTGAATGGACGCTGCCTGTTTGGCGGCAAAATTTTCGAATTAAGCGGAGGAGGAATTTGTGTATGAGATTGCTGCTTGCCGAGGACGAACGCTCTTTGTCGAAAGCGATCGTGACCATATTGGAGAAAAATAATTATTCTGCAGACGCGGTTTATGACGGGGTGGAAGCCCTGGAATATCTGGAAAGCGGAAATTATGACGGTCTTATTCTGGATATCATGATGCCGCGGATGGATGGTCTGACGGTATTAAAGAAGCTGCGCGAAAAGGGAAATACTATCCCTGTGCTGATGCTGACAGCCAAGTCCGAGGTGGACGATAAGGTTCAGGGGCTGGATATGGGCGCCAACGATTATCTCACCAAACCTTTTGCCACCAAAGAACTTCTGGCCAGGATACGGGCTATGACCAGAAACCAGATGGTGCAGCCGGTATCGCAGCTTACCATGGGAAATATTACCCTGGACCAGGCTACTTTTGAACTGTCCTCCCCGGCAGGAAGCTTTCGTCTGGCCAATAAAGAGTATCAGATGCTGGAAATGATGATGCGCAACCCCAGGCAGATTATTTCCGCCGAACGGTTTATGGAGAGAATCTGGGGATATGACAGCGAGGCAGAGATCAACGTGGTGTGGGTATATATTTCATATTTGAGAAAAAAGCTGGCGGCTCTCCACGCAGATATTCAGATCAAGGCATCCAGAAATGTAGGATATTCTCTGGAAGAGAACCAGCCGTAAAAAGATCAGGTGGAGGCGGTATTATGATAAAGAAGCTTCGGATAAAGCTGATTGCAATTAGTATGTTTTCTGTGATCCTGGTGCTTTTGGTTATCATGGGATGCATAAATCTGATCAGCTACTGCCATATGGTCAATGAAGCCGATAATGTACTGGATTTTCTGGCAGAAAATAACGGAAGTTTTCCCATGATAGGGGAGATTTTTGATTTTGACGCGGAAACAGACGAGATGTCTCCGGAGATGGCCAGGACTTCCCGGTATTTCTGGGTAAAGGTAACGGAGAACGGGGATGTGCTGGAAGTGGATGTAAGCGAGATTGCGGCAGTTAATCAGGACACGGCCGCACAGTATGCCAGACAGATTCTGGAATCCGGCAGAAAAAGAGGATTTGTGGATTCGTACCGGTTCCTGGTGGTGGATGATAACGATGCAGATAAGGGGAATGCAGAAAATAGGATCCAGATCATTTTCCTTGACTGCTGGAGGAGCCTTTCTAATTTTCAGACGTTTCTTTTTTCCTGCCTCTGGGTTTCTCTTTTAGGACTGGTGGCGGTGCTGTGCCTGGTATTCCTTCTTTCCGGCTGGATGATACGCCCGGTAATTGAAAGCTATAAAAAACAAAGGCAGTTTATTACAGATGCCGGACACGAAATAAAAACGCCTCTTACCATTATTGACGCGGATGCCGATATCCTGGAAATGGAGCTTGGAGAAAACGAGTGGCTCCAGGATATTCAAAAGCAGGTAAAGAGGATGACGATGCTGACCAATGATCTGATTTATCTTTCCAGGATGGAAGAACAGCAGGAACAGATGCAGATGATTGATTTCCCCTTCTCCGATCTGGTGGAGGAGGTGGTGCAGTCCTTCCAGACACTGGCCAAGGCACAGAATAAAACATTTACCAGCAGCATTCAGCCGATGCTGTCGCTGTGCGGGGATGAGCGTTCCTTAAGGCAGCTGCTTTCCGTGCTTTTGGATAATGCGTTGAAGTATTCCGATGAAGGCGGACGGATTTCCCTTACGCTGGAAAAACAGGGGCAGTCCCTGCGGCTTTCGGTGTTTAATACCACCAGCCAGCCGGTGGACCGCCAGCATACGGAGCGGCTTTTTAACCGTTTTTACCGGGGAGACCAGTCAAGGAATTCGAAGATCGGCGGTTACGGCATCGGCCTGTCCATAGCGGCGGCGGTGACTGCCAATCATAAGGGGCGGATCAGCGCCGCCACCCAGGACGGGAAGTCTCTGACGATCACCGTGATGCTTCCGGTCCGGCGGGAAAAAAGAATGAAAAGAAAGCAGGTGGATTCATGACAGAAGAAGCGTTTTACGGAGAGTCTCTGCCCAGGATTCAGGCGGCCAGAAAACAGCTTCTGGAGCTGATTGAAAAATATCCGGAGGAGAAAAGGGAAAACGGCGGGATCCAGGCTATTATGTACTGCTGTTCCAGGATCAAAACTCCGGAGAGTATGATAAAAAAGCTTCAGATTCACGGACTTCCGCAAGACTGTGAGTCGGCTTTAAGCCATATGCATGATACCATCGGCATCCGGATCATCTGTTCTTTTTTCGATGAGGTGTACCGGGTGGCAGAATGGCTGAAAGAGCAGCCGGAGATTGCGGTGCTGCAGGTGAAAGATTACATTGCGTATCCGAAACCCAATGGTTACCGGAGTTATCATCTGATCCGGGACGAGCTGAAACGATGTGCCGATGAGATCGCATCCATCGATCTGTCCATGCAGACCATAAGGGATCTGCTGGCAGAGGATTTTTGATAATCTGTCAGAGGGGAATCTTCCTGCCCAGACAGCTGCAGTTCAGAAAAAAGACACAGGAGGTTTGCATTATGAGGAAATATGATGTAGAGTATGGTAGTAATACAAGCATACAGGAAAATGAATTTGCGGAAGGACGGATCCCGGGAGAAAAACGGAGCAGGAGAAAGAAAAGGAAATCCCTGGCAAAACGGGCTGTGGCTCTGATGCTGTCGGCATCCCTGTTCGGGGGAACCGCGGCTGCAGCGTTCCGGGGAGCAAACTGGATTTTTGACAGTATAGGCTTAGGAACCGGAGAGACGGTGACGGCCGATGGGGGAAGCGCAGGCGGCTCCGTATTGGCAGGAAACGGACAGAATCTGACCGGTCAGGACGGAGGCGTGATCCGGACGGCTACTGCAAATTCCGGCGGCATGGATGTGTCGGACATTGCGTCAGCTACCCTTCCGGCAGTGGTGGCCATTACCAATATCTCTGTTCAGGAAGTGAAGCGGTATTACCGGCTCTTTGGGCGTTACGGCCAGTGGGCCACGGAACTTGAAGAGACGGAGAGTGCCGGCTCCGGCGTTATTATTGCCCAGGATGATTCCTATCTTTACATTGTGACCAATAATCATGTGGTGGATGGTGCAATGTCTTTGTCGGTCAGCTTTGTAGATGACGCAGTATACAGCGCAGCGGTGTGCGGAACGGATTCCAACCTGGATCTGGCTGTGGTGAAGGTGGCGATTTCAGATCTTTCGGATTCCACGAAATCCCAGATTGCTGTGATTTCTGTGGGAAGTTCGGATGAGCTGCAGGTAGGCGAGCAGGTGGTGGCCATCGGAAATGCCATGGGTTACGGACAGTCTGTGACAACCGGTATTGTAAGCGCATTAAACCGTACCATAACTACCGGCACCGATTCTTCTGGAAATCCTGTGACTTCGACTTACATTCAAACGGATGCAGCCATTAATCCAGGCAACAGCGGCGGAGCTCTGCTGAATATGGACGGCCAGCTGATCGGTATTAATACGGCAAAGGTATCCTTAACGGAGATTGAAGGCATGGGATATGCCATTCCTGTTTCCCAGGTGTGGGGTACGATCCTGGAGCTGATGGGACAGACATCCGGAATCCGTGCATGAAAATGACAAAGACAATTTTGACTTAAGAAAGGGGAATTCAGTATGAGAAGGCAGGCAAGCCTGGAGGAGATTTCAGACGGACATTTGTATGGATTAAATGATATGGTAAAAGCGGACTGCGGCGGATGCAGTGGATGCTCCGCCTGCTGCCGAGGGATGGGAAATTCCATTGTCCTGGATCCTCTGGATGTGTTCCGGCTTACCAAAAACAAAAAAATAAGTTTCGAGGAGCTGGTAAACGGACCGGCGCAGCTTGGCATGGTGGACGGATTGATCCTTCCCAGTCTCCGGATGACGGGGGCCGGGGAGGCCTGTTCATTTTTGCAGGAAGATGGACGGTGTTCCGTTCACGCCTTCCGTCCGGGGATATGCCGGATCTTTCCGCTGGGGCGGTATTATGAAAATGGCAGTTTTTCCTATTTTCTTCAGATCCACGAATGCAGGAAAGAAAACCGCACCAAGGTGAAAGTGAAAAAATGGATCGATACCCCGGAAGCGAAGCGGTATGACCAGTTTATCTGTGACTGGCATTATTTTCTGGAGGACATGGAAAAGAAGGCAGAGGAATCCGGCGATCCGGCAGTGCGGAAGAAGATCTGCATGGATGTGCTGACCCGGTTTTATGCTGCGCCGTATGAGGCAGAGGATGAAAGCGGATTTTATGAGGAATTTGGCCGGCGGCTGAAAGACGCCAAAGAAAGCTGCCTGTAATACCCGGAAATCCGAAAAGACGCGTCACTGGCGCGTCTTGCTGGATACTTCGTAATAAAAATCCGCTTACCCTGTCGTAGCGGTAAGCGGAAAGGATGAATCCCAGGAAAAACATATTTACAAGTATGCTGATGTGCCAGTTTGAAATGTAAGGAGACGAGCAGAGTGAAACGGATACTGGATTATTTTTCAATAGACGGAGCGGTAGGCGGAAATCAGGAATGGTTCCATAATTTTCTTATGTATATGGGCGGCTGTGCGGCGGCGACAGCCTGTGACTGCTGTATCTATCTGGCGCTCCGCCGGGGAATGACCCATTTTTATCCTTATAATGTTCATCAGTTAACGAAGCAGGACTATATTGATTTTTCCGGAAAAATGAAGCCTTATTTAAAACCAAGGGTAAATGGAGTAAATAAGACCTCTCTGTTTACCGAAGGGTTTGGGAAATACCTCCGTGATGTGGGAGAAGACAGCCTTATGATGGAGGAACTTTCTGGGACAGAGAGCCTGGAGAAAGCGGAAGATTTTATCCGCAGGCAGATCGACAGCGGTTATCCGGTGCCCTACCTGATGCTGAAGCATAAGAAGGAATGCTATAAGGACTTTGTATGGCACTGGTTTTTGTGCTATGGATATGAAGAGCGGGAGGACGGATTTTGGATTACGGTGGCCACCTATGGAGAGGCATCCGTATTTTCCCTAGGGGATTTATGGGATACGGGGTATGAAGAAAAAGGCGGGATAGTCGGGTTTAAGACGGGAGTATCGGCTGCTGGTATATGAAGATTACTGTAATTAATGGAAAAGGAGAGTACACATGTTTTATACCGTAGGAGAAATGGCAAAAAAGCTGCATATGGCCCCTTCCACGCTCCGCTATTATGATAAGGAAGGACTTCTTCCTTTTGTGGAGCGTTCAGAAAGCGGGAACCGGATGTTTAAGGATTCGGACATGGAATGGCTGGCGGTGATCGAGTGCCTGAAGCAGACCGGCATGTCGATCCGGGAGATAAAGTGCTTTATTGACTGGTGCGTAGAGGGGGATTCTTCGATTAATAAACGTCTGAACTTAATCAGGCAGCAGAGGGAAGCGGTGGAGGAGAAGATGCAGCAGCTTTCCCAGACCCTTACGATGCTCCATTACAAAGAATGGTACTACGAGAAAGCCCAGGAGGCCGGTACTTGTCAGGTCCTGGCGGATATGAAGAAAGAAGATGTGCCGCCGGAATACCGGGAAATCTGGGAGAGGGGCAGAGGGGAGCTGGAAAAGTTACAAAACTGACTGGATTTTGTAAGGAGAGTTTCGAAATATTTTAGAGTTTTGTTACAGGCAGGTTACAGAAAATGGGGATAATGGAGAAAAATCAAAGGAGGCAGACAGCGTGAACAGAATAAACCATCATGCGCCGGCGGCTGACGCACCAGCCATTCCACAAAAGTCTGGCGGCGCATTTGGAATCCCTGAATTGAGGCCGCCTATCCGGCGGCGGATTATCAGAGTAAACCATCATGCAGCGGCGCTTCTTCTTGCAGGGGCAGCCGGTGTATTTGCTTATTTTTCTCCATATATACAGGAAGAACCGTGGAAGCTTGCGGCAAATGACAGTGTTTCTGCATTGGAAAACGGCCCAGGAGGATCAGGAACAGCAGCCGGCGGTGAGACCCTTCCTGCGCTGGAGGGCATTTCCTATTATGACGATCAATGGGCCCTGGAGAATAAGGGCAATATGCAGCGCGTTATG
>DVKS01000160.1 GCA_018715905.1 Candidatus Caccovicinus merdipullorum
AAGAAGCTGGTGGACGGCGATGTGGTGGAATTCCGCGGCCAGACTATAAAAATCGTGAAATAACAGGGAAACACATATGATTATCGAATCCATGGAGCTTCTGAATTACCGGAATTATGAATCTCTTAAGATTGCCTTTGATCCCGGCACCAATATTTTTTACGGGGACAACGCCCAGGGAAAGACCAATGTTCTGGAAGCGGTGTATCTCTGCTGCACGACCAAGTCCCACCGGGGTGCCAGAGACCGGGAGATCATCCGGTTTGACCAGGAGGAGGCTCACATTAAACTTCAGATCCGCAAGGACGGAGTTCCTTACCGCATTGACATGCATCTGAAAAAGAATAAAACCAAGGGGATTGCCATAAACGGCATCCCCATAAAGAAGGCAAGCCAGCTTTTCGGTATTGCCAATGTGGTGTTTTTTTCTCCGGAAGATTTAAATATCATAAAAAACGGGCCGGGGGAGAGACGGCGTTTTCTGGATCTGGAATTATGCCAGCTGGACAAACTCTACGTCCATGGGCTGATTCACTATAATAAGATCGTGCTGCAGCGAAACCGGCTTTTAAAGGATCTGGCATTCCATCCGGAGTACGAGGCTACACTGGATGTGTGGGATGAGCAGCTGGTATCATACGGGCAGCAGGTAATGGAGCACCGGAGCCGGTTTATCAGGCAGCTGAATGAAATCATCGGTCAGATTCACCGGGACCTGACCGGCGGCAGGGAGGAGCTTGTTATCTGTTATGAACCTAACACCGCTCCGGGATCCCTGGGTGATGTGCTGAAGAGAGGCCGTGAGCAGGACAAAAAGCAGAAAACCACATTAAACGGTCCCCATCGGGATGATATGAGTTTTCTCATTAATGGAATCGACATCCGCCGTTTTGGCTCTCAGGGCCAGCAGCGTTCTGCCGCCCTTTCTCTGAAGCTTTCAGAGATTGAACTGGTAAAGACGCTGATTCATGATTATCCCATTCTGCTTCTGGATGATGTGTTGTCAGAACTGGATTCCAGCAGGCAGAATCATCTGTTAAACAGCATAAATCATATCCAGACCATGATCACCTGCACGGGTCTGGACGATTTTGTTGAACACCGCTTTCATCTGGATCGTGTCTTTAAAGTTACGGATGGAAGCATCTGCAAGGAAAATTAAGGCCGCCTGTGAGGCGGCGGACTTTTATAGCTAGGAGGAACAATATGGGTACAGAATACGGAGCAGATCAAATCCAGATATTGGAAGGATTAGAGGCAGTCAGAAAACGGCCCGGTATGTACATTGGCAGTACGTCTATCCGCGGCCTGCATCACCTGGTATATGAGATCGTGGACAATGCGGTGGATGAAGCTCTGGCCGGATTCTGCGACATGATTGATGTGACTATAAACGAAGACAATTCCGTTACGGTTCTGGATGACGGCCGGGGGATCCCTGTGGGAATCCAGAAAAAAGCCGGAAAATCCGCTGTGGAAGTAGTATTTACTATTCTTCATGCCGGCGGCAAGTTTGGCGGCGGCGGATATAAGGTTTCCGGCGGTCTTCACGGCGTAGGCGCTTCCGTAGTGAATGCGTTGTCTGAATGGCTGGAAGTGGAAATTTATCAGGATGGAAAGGTTTACCATCAGCGCTACGAACGGGGCAAGGCGGTAAAGCCTCTGGAAATGACCGGAACATGTTCCGTGGAAAAACATGGAACCAGGGTAAGTTTTCTTCCGGATAAGGAGATTTTTGAGGAAACGGTCTTTGATTATGATACCTTAAAGATCCGTCTCAGGGAGACTGCGTTCTTGACCAAGAACTTAAAGATCGTACTCAGGGACAATCGGGAAGAGAAACATGAAAAGACCTTTCACTATGAAGGCGGCATCCGGGAATTCGTCACGTACTTAAATAAAGGCAAGACGCCCTTATATGAGAATGTCCTTTACTGCGAGGGAACCAGAGACGGTGTGTACGTGGAGGTTTCCATGCAGCACAACGATTCCTACACGGAAAATATTTACTCTTTTGTCAATAATATTAATACCCCGGAAGGCGGCACCCATTTGGCGGGCTTTAAGAATGCCCTGACTAAGACCCTTAATGATTATGCCAGAAAGAATAAGCTCTTAAAAGACAGCGAAGCGAATCTGGCCGGCGAGGACATCCGGGAAGGTCTGACTGCCATTATCAGCGTAAAGATCGAGGAGCCCCAGTTTGAGGGACAGACCAAGCAGAAGCTGGGAAACAGCGAAGCCAGAGGCGCAGTAGATGCTGTGGTCAGCGAACAGCTTACTTATTTTCTGGAGCAGAATCCTGCTGTGGCAAAGACCATCTGCGAGAAGTCCATTCTGGCCCAGCGGGCCAGAGCTGCAGCAAGAAAGGCCCGTGACTTAACCAGAAGAAAGACTGCCCTGGACGGCATGGCGCTTCCGGGAAAACTTGCAGACTGTTCCGACCGGGATCCGGCTAACTGCGAGATCTATATCGTAGAGGGAGATTCTGCCGGCGGCTCCGCTAAGGATGCCAGAAATAAAGCGAATCAGGCCATCCTTCCTCTCCGGGGAAAGATTCTTAATGTGGAGAAGGCCAGACTGGATAAGATTTACGCCAATGCAGAGATCAAGGCGATGATCACTGCCTTCGGAACGGGAATTCATGATGATTTTGACATTACAAAGCTTCGCTATCACAAGATCATTATTATGACGGATGCGGACGTAGACGGAGCGCATATCAGTACCCTGCTTCTGACATTTATCTATCGGTTTATGCCGGAGCTTATAAAGCAGGGCTACGTATACCTGGCACAGCCCCCGCTTTATAAACTGGAAAAGAACAAGAGGGTATGGTACGCTTACAGCGATGAAGAACTGGACCAGATCCTCAGAGAAGTAGGCCGGGATAATAATAATAAGATCCAGAGATATAAGGGTCTTGGCGAGATGGATGCAGAGCAGCTCTGGGAGACTACCATGGATCCGGAGCGCCGGATTCTCCTTCGTGTTACCATGGATGAGGATACCGCCTCAGAGCTGGATTTAACCTTTACTACTCTGATGGGGGATCAGGTAGAACCCCGTCGGGAATTTATTGAGGCCAACGCCAAGTACAGCACCCTTGACATCTGATTGGAGGAAAACAAATGGAACCAAATGTATTTGATAAAGTCCATGATAAAGATCTGAAAAAAACCATGGAAAAGTTTTACATCGATTATGCCATGAGCGTAATCGCATCCAGAGCCCTGCCGGATGTAAGGGATGGATTGAAACCGGTGCAGCGCCGTGTTCTCTTCTCCATGATTGAGTTAAACAACGGCCCGGACAAGCCTCACAGAAAGTGTGCCCGTATCGTTGGTGATACCATGGGTAAATACCATCCCCACGGAGACAGCTCCATTTACGGAGCACTGGTAAATATGGCTCAGAAATGGTCCACCCGCTATATGCTGGTGGATGGCCACGGAAACTTTGGCTCCATTGACGGAGACGGAGCCGCAGCCATGCGGTATACAGAGGCCAGACTCAGTCGGATTTCCATGGAGATGCTGGCGGATATTAATAAAGACACTGTTGATTTTCAGCCCAACTTCGATGAGACGGAACGGGAGCCCATGGTGCTTCCTGCCCGTTTTCCAAATCTTCTCTGCAATGGCACTTCCGGTATTGCTGTAGGTATGGCCACCAATATTCCGCCCCATAACTTAAGGGAAGTTATCGCAGCGGTGATCCGAATCATTGATAACCGCATTAACGAAAACCGGGAGACCGATCTGGACGAGATCATGGGCATCATCAAAGGCCCGGATTTCCCCACCGGAGCAACGATACTGGGAAAATCGGGAATCGAGGAAGCTTACCGCACCGGAAGAGGGAAGATTAAGGTAAGAGCTGTCGCCGATATCGAGGCCCTTCCCAACGGAAAGAGCCGGATCGTGGTGACAGAGATCCCTTATCTGGTAAATAAGGCCAGACTCATTGAAAAGATCGTGGAATTAGTAAAAGACAAGCGGGTGGATGGCATCACCGAGATCCGGGATGAGTCTAACCGTGAAGGAATCCGGATCTGCATTGAGCTGCGCCGGGATGTAAATGCAAATGTTCTGTTGAATCAGCTTTATAAACATACCCAGCTTCAGGATACCTTCGGCGTAATCATGCTGGCATTGGTAGAGGGACAGCCTCGTATCTTGAATCTCCTTCAGATGCTGGAATATTATCTGAAGCATCAGGAAGATGTGGTTACCAGAAGAACCCGTTATGATTTAAACAAGGCAGAAGAGCGGGCACATATATTAGAGGGACTGTTAAAGGCCCTGGATTACATTGACGAAGTGATCCGCATTATCCGGGGATCTGCCAATGTAGCAGAGGCAAAGCAGCAGTTAATGGAACGGTTCGAACTTACGGATCCCCAGGCTCAGGCTATCGTGGACATGCGTCTGCGGGCACTGACCGGATTGGAACGGGAAAAGCTGGAGAACGAGTACCATGAGCTGGAAGTGCGGATCAAAGAGCTGAGAGAGATTCTGGCAGATGAAAAGAAGCTGTTAGGCGTAATCCGCACAGAGATTCAGGTAATTTCAGATAAGTACGGTGATGACCGCAGAACTGCCATTGGATACGATGCGGATATGTCCGTGGAAGATCTGATTCCCGATGATGATACCGTAATTGCAATGACCCATTTAGGATACATCAAAAGAATGGACATTGACAATTTCAAAGCCCAGAACCGGGGAGGAAAAGGAATTAAGGGCATGCAGACCATCGAAGAGGATTATATCGAAGATCTGTTTATGACCACCAACCATCACTATGTTATGTTCTTTACGAATACGGGGCGGGTTTACCGGCTGAAGGCTTATGAAATTCCGGAGGCCGGACGGACAGCCAGAGGAACCGCCATCGTAAATCTCCTTCAGATGATGCCTGGAGAGCGGATTACTGCCGTGATTCCCATGAAGGAATACAACGATGAGAAATTTCTTCTGATGGCCACCCGGGGCGGTATGGTAAAGAGAACCCCTATGGTGGAATATGCCAATGTAAGAAAGACCGGCCTTCAGGCGATTATGCTGAAGGAGGGAGACGAACTGATTGAAGTAAAGCCCACAGACAGCACCGAAGAGATTGTTCTGGTGACAAAAAATGGTATGTGCATCCGTTTCCAGGAGAATGATGTCCGGATTACCGGCCGTGTGTCCATGGGTGTAATCGGTATGAAGTTAGATGAAGATGACCAGGTAATCGGAATGCAGACCGTAAGCCAGGGAGAATGCCTTCTGGTGGCATCGGAAAAGGGATATGGAAAGCGCACCTATGTCAGCGAATTCAAGTGCCAGAACCGCGGCGGAAAAGGAGTACTCTGCTATAAGGTGACGGAAAAGACCGGCTGCCTGATTGGAGCAAAGCTGGTGGATGACCACCGTGAAGTTATGCTGATCACCAATGAAGGAATCATTATCCGTATGGCAGTCAGCGATATCAGCATTATTGGAAGGAATACCTCCGGTGTAAAACTTATGAATATTGATCCGGAGTCGGATGTTCGTGTAGCCAGCATTGCAAAAGTGAGGGAAAGCGGAAATCAGGATGGAGAAGAAGAAAATGAAGATTCTGATGAAGCTTCTCAGCAGAATGAGAAAATTGATGATGAAAATTCTGCCGGCAGCTTTGCAGAAGATCTTACAGAGGAGAACTCATAAGAAAAATGAATCGGATCGTATACATGGTTTTGCGCAATTTTTATCGGGCTCCTTACTGGTTTCTTAAAATATGCAGTTTCTGCCGGGAATCCGATACCCATACAGAAGAACAGCGGTATGAGTTTTTAAGCAGGATGGTAAGGAAAATCAATCATTCCGGCCGCGTAACCGTAAAAAGCCGAGGAACTGAAAATCTTCCTCAGAAGGATGGTTTTATTCTGTTTCCTAATCATCAGGGGCTTTTTGACTCCCTTGCTCTTTTTGAAACATGTCCGCGTCCCTTTGGAATTGTAATTAAGAAAGAAGCATCCAACTGGGTTCTGGTAAAGCAGGTAATCCAGGCTATAAAAGGAATTGTCATTGACAGAGAGGACATAAAGTCCTCTCTGGAAGTGATTCGCCAAGTTACGGAAGAAGTGAAAAAAGGGCGGAATTTCGTTATTTTTCCAGAGGGAACCAGAAGCCGGGAGGGGAATACCCTTCTTCCATTTAAAGGCGGTACTTTTAAAAGTGCAGTAAATGCCAGGTGCCCCATTGTACCAGTGGCTTTAATTGACTGTTACAAACCTTTTGATATTGTATCGATCCGGAAAGAGACCGTTCAGGTTCATTATCTTGATCCCATTTATCCGGAGGAGTACGCAGGAATGAAAACAAAAGACATAGCTCAGATGGTTCATGACCGGATCCAGGAACGTATTCTGCAGGTTATTCAATCAGAGCAGCAGTCATAACCGGCTTTCAGGAAGCGCTGAATAAAAAATTGAAAAAATAAAAAAAATCAGTTGACAAGTTCAGATGTGTTATGTATAATACAATATGCGTCTGACGCGAAAGCAAAGATGCAGTCATATGGAAAATATGAATTCGGAGAAATACTCAAGAGGCCGAAGAGGCGCCCCTGCTAAGGGTGTAGGTCGGGCAACCGGCGCGAGGGTTCAAATCCCTCTTTCTCCGTTTCCCTTTTCCAAATGATTATTTTTTTGCTCTTCTTTCGGAAACATTTCAGAAAAACGAAAAAGAACAAAAAATAAATAAAAAACTGCTTGACAAACGAAAAGCTACGTGATATCATATAACACGCTGCTGAGAACAAAAAGCAGTTAAAAAGAAAAACAAAAAGAAATTTTAAAAAAGTGGTTGACAAACTCGAAAGCTTATGATAAGATAAACGAGTTGCTCCTGAGAAACGAAGAAACGACAGTGAGCAGGAAATCACAAAAATGAACCTTGAGAATTGAAGATTGAATCATACACAGACCCTGAAAATTCTTAAAAAACAAGGCTTAAGGTTAGCCTTGAATTTGAGAAGAATTCAGAACAAAACCTAAAGTAAAA
>DVKS01000161.1 GCA_018715905.1 Candidatus Caccovicinus merdipullorum
TTTTACTTTAGGTTTTGTTCTGAATTCTTCTCAAATTCAAGGCTAACCTTAAGCCTTGTTTTTTAAGAATTTTCAGGGTCTGTGTATGATTCAATCTTCAATTCTCAAGGTTCATTTTTGTGATTTCCTGCCCGCTGTCGTTTCTTCGTTTCTCAGGAGCAACTCGTTTATCTTATCATAAGCTTTCGAGTTTGTCAACCACTTTTTTAAATTTCTTTTTGTTTTTCTTTTCAACTGCTTTTTGTTCTCAGCAGCGTGTTATATGATATCACGCTTATTTTCTTTTGTCAAGAACTTTTTTCATTTTTTCTTTGAATCAATTCTTGTTCAATTTTGAAAATTAGTTGAAAAGTTTCCACTCTCGTGGTGGTCTCTACTATAGCAAAATAAAAGGAACTTGTCAAGGCATTTGTGTCATTTTTTTAAACAATTTTTTCGGCGGAATTCTGTATTACTAGATGTGCTAATTTTTCTTTAATTTATCTATATTTTGTGGTTATACAGCATCAGGTCCCTTTCAGCAGCCTGTGTTTTTCAACCGTTTTTTTCTTTATATTGTTTCTATTGTTTGTTCAATTTGTTTCATGCCGTTTTGTTTTTGTTTTTTGCGGATCAATAAATGCAGAAATTCTTCTTGTATATAATGATACCTGGGTAAAAAGATCGGAAATCCGATGCAAGCTTGCTTGCGAGAAGATTTTTGACCTTTTGGCCCCAGCATCATATAATATGACCGGAACAGGAGCCGCATATTATACCGATCTTGCTGCCGCTCTGTTCCGGCCATCACTTTTCTGGACACTTATGGCCCTTTTTCTTTGGATGCTGTATGCGCTCTGTGCCATTCCTTACAGAAGGTTCCAGATCACGCTCAGCAGAATACCTGATAAAAGATTGTTTCGATATAAGAAAGCCAGCCAGGGTGTGGCTTCTATGGTATTTATAAGATACTGCCCCCAATCTGTGCTGACAAACAGATTTAATACCAGGCAGAATATCCAAAAATAGAACAGTGCCATGGCAAGGCCCAGCACCGCACCTGCGATCTGGTTCATGCCGGACAGCACGGGAAGGTGGGCTACTATATCCAGCAGATGCGCCAGAACGCGGACAGCAATATATACAACGAGAAAAAGAATAATAAATGCCAAGGTATTAATAATACGGTCTGCCAGAAAACTGCCTATGTAGTCAATAAACCGGTCTACCCCCAGCAGCTGATAAATTTCCTCGTTATTATTTTCAATCAGCGCGTCTTTTATGGACTGCGGCAGCGAAATCTCTTCGATCAGTGTCCGCTGCTCTGCCGGCAGGACAGAAGCGCTTTCCTGGCCGCTCCATTCATCCAGGCCCACTGCCTGAAGCATGGTTTCTTCCATCCACTGATGAATTCCCGTATTTTCTTTTAAAAACGCAGTTACCTGCGGCATCATTACACGCACACCCACCAGCGCAATCAGCAAAGCTGCCATGGAGACCGCAAGGCGGAGAAAACCGCGGTAATGCCCATAAAGCATCATTCCAATCAGATAACAGGCTGCCAGAATGGATAACCAGTTCTCCTCCCAAAATGCCGCTATATCCATATGATTCACCTCATTTCCTGTATTTATGCGCACGGACCTGCGGACTTTCCGTTTTATCTGCGGTCCCTGCACAATATGTTTTTATATCTCCGCTCTTCACAAATATTTTCGGCATATGCCGGACAAACATACAGCCGCCAGATGACCATGAAAGAGTGTCCGTCCGGCCAGCCGCCTGTAAAAATAAAGAAAGATACCCTCGGCCAGCCGGACACAATGGCCCTGCAGGCAAAGGGTAAGCGGATGCTGATCGTTATTTTACTGACGAGCAGCAGAAAGTATAAAATGTTCAATGGCAGATGCCACACCGTCCTCCTGGTTCGAACCGGTTATATAATCTGCCTGCTGTTTTAATATCTCCATGGCATTTTCCATGGCAACTCCAAGGCCGGCCGCCTGAATCATGGAAAGGTCGTTGCTGCCGTCCCCAAATGCCATGGTCTGTTCCGGTTTAAGGCCCAGGTACTCTGCCAGGCAGAGCAGACCATTCCCCTTTGTGGCTGCAGCTGCATTAATTTCCAGATTATATTCCAGAGAAGAGGTGACCGCCAGGCCCTCAAAACCTTCGAGCCGCTCCCAGAGCATTGCCCGCAGCTTCCGGTCTGCTGTAAAGACATTGATCTTCTCCACAGAAAGCTGCCCGTCCCGAACCAGCGCAATCTCATCCTCTACCTGATCACGGGTAGACAAAACCAGCTTCTGCATGGCCGGCGGGAGACCGTACCGGTCCAGATGATCCCGGAAACGCCCTTCCATTTTGCCTCTTCCGCCAATATATGGATCGTATGCTGCCGGAAACTGGGACAGAAATTCCAGGACCTGGACTGCCTGTTCCCACCCGATCTGTGCTTCTGCGATTATTTTCCCGGTCTCAAGATCGGCTACCTTTGCACCGTTTGTGAGAATCCCGTAACGGATCCCCGGGATGCTGCAAACGGCCTCCGGAATGCCACCTGCCGGACGGCCGGTGGCCGGAACAATATAAATGCCGCGGTCCAGGCAGGCCTTCAGCGCCGCCCGGTTCCGCTCTGACAGCCGCTTTTCATCATCAAGCAGCGTGCCGTCCATGTCTATTGCAATTAATCGAATGTCCATAATTAAATAAAATGCTCTTCTTTCAGAATCAGAAGACCGTCCTTATCGTATTTTGATGAGAACAGGCCGGTAATGCGCTTGCCCAGAGATGGCTTTTCTGCTTTGTCAGCTGCCTCCTCAATCAGATCTTCTGCAGCTGTCTTCGTCAGAGCCACGCCGTCTTCTTCCATGATCTCAATCCGCTCATACAGAGCCAGCATACTCTTTCCTGTAATGCTGCAGTCAATCTGGCTGGCATAATGGCAGCAGTACTGTGCAAATTCGTCAATATCCATTACCCGATTCTCATCGTCTGCCGATGCAGAAACTGCAGAAGGAACGGTGTCCGCGGCCCCGGATTCCGGCTGTAATGCCGCATCGGAATGTTCCTGTGCCGGTGCCGGCTGAGATGCCCCGCCGGAACGGCTCGGTGCCGCTGTGGGCTGCTGTGCCTGATCAGAATAATTCGGTTCCGCTGCCGGCTGTGCTTTCGCCGCTGGAGAAACCGGATTTTTTGCAGATACAGAAGGCTGCATCTTCTTTTCTGCTGCCGCAGGCTCGGGATTCCGGACCGGAGCGGCTGCAGGCGAAGCTTCAGGCACCCGTGATGATGCCATGCTTTGGGCTGCCTTGGCCTCGCTCTGGGAAACGGTTTCCTGAGCAGGACTCGGATTCTGAGAGGAAACTTCGTTCTGCCGAACCTGCTGCACCTGATTTTTCCGTGCAGCAGCCAAGGTTAAGAACTCTTCTGCCTCCTCCTGGGATGTAACCACATGAAATTTGCCGGCCAGGGACGGATTTGCCTTTCGGATGCCGTCAATCTGGCGGGAATTATCCACCAGAACCACCACCATTCCGGTGGTGTCTTCTGCCAGCAGCTGATTTAACTCTTCTAAAAGAGAATCACTCAGATCACCGGCATCTTCTACGATCAGATCTTTGCCGGCAAGTTTTGCTGCGCTGGCCAGAATGCCTCTCTGATTCAGCTTTTCGCCTGTAATTTTTGCAACAGGATGTTTTGCTCCCAGGATCCGGTGGGCAGCTTTCAGTGCTCCCACTGCGATCTCAAGTCCTTTTTCCGGCGTTCTGGCTTCCGCCATCATATGGAAAAAGCAGGCCGGCTGGACTTTCCCTGCAGCCTGGACCGGTGATTCCTCTTCTGCCTGTCTGGCTGCCTGAATATGTCGGATATCATCCAGGATCCGGGTCTTATCTGCCAGTGTTTCTGTATTTTTCAGATCTTTTACATCATTAAGTACACGAGTCCGGGTTTTTGCCGGCTCCTCCGTGTAAGAATCCATGGAAATCCGGGACATTTCCTCTGCAAGGCTGGCCTCTACTTCCGCTTCCCGGACGCTTGCCACCAGCTTTTCTTCCGCAGTAACATCCGTTCCGGAAACTGCCGGCTCCGGATTAAAGGATTCTGTAATTCCAGAAATTACGTCCTCTGCCTTTTCTGCAGGGGCCGTATAAACCGGAGCTGTCTGTCCGGAAGCTGCCGCCCGGGGACGCAGCATGGAAGGATCCGGCGCCGGAACAGGAATCGGCGTGGGATGCGGCTCACTGCCAAGCCGGCTCTGACCGTAATCGGCAGCGCCTTCCGGATTTACCGGTGCAGATGGAGCTACAGGAGCAGACGGCCTTGCCTCAACTGGTGGAATTGCAGAAACCGCAGGCTCCGGAACACTGATTTCTTCCTGAGAAATCAAACCGGCTGCAGAATTCTGCTCAACCTGTCTTAATTTTTCCTCATATTTGTCCCGGTTCTCCACCAGATCCATCTGGTATTTGGTTAAGGGCGCATACTGAAGCTTTAACTCCATGGCCTTATCCACATATTGTCCAAGTCCAAACATAAGCATGATCTTATCACAGGTTTTTACGCACTGCTCTTCCATACCGGCCTGATGGTAAAGGTCTGCCAGCTCATAGAGCCATTTTTCATCCAGCTCCGTACTGGTATAGCTTTCCAGGGAATGAATCAGCTGTTCAATGGGAGCGCCCTTTGCCTTTAAGATCAAATACCGGAGAATGTCCTGTCTGGAATCGTCTCCTGCCAGTTCGCAGAATTCCCGGTAATAGCTTTCTGCTTCCTGAATATTTCCCTGCTTTAATGCAAGCTGTGTAAGCTTATACAGAAGGCGTTTTCCGATGGGAGCCCGCTCAAAGGCAATCAGAAGAATATCCTTCGCCTCCTGGTATTCTTCGTTTTTCTCATATACGGAAGCGATCATGGACAGCAGATTTGCATTGCGCACCCGCCTCCAGTCGATGGTGTCAGCGATCTTCATGGCCGTCTCGAAGTCGCTTTTGTTCACCAGCTTCTTTATCTGTTCTACTTTAATATTAAACTCATATTTATCCATTCTTTTGCATCTCCTAACCCTGCTTCCTCCTGGGACTTGCGCCCTTCCGATTACAGCTCCACTCTGCCCTCTAACGCGCGCAGGAGGGTTACCTCGTCAATGTATTCCAAATCTCCCCCTACCGGAACGCCGCTGGCAATGCGGCTGACTTTGATGCCGGTGGGTTTAATCAGCTTGCTGATATACATGGCTGTGGTCTCCCCTTCCAGGCTGGAATTGGTGGCAATGATGACTTCTTTTACATCTCCCTGCAGCCGCTGCATTAACTCCTTAAGCTTGATATCGTTGGGCCCGATCCCAAGCATGGGAGAGATGGCCCCGTGAAGGACGTGGTACACGCCCTGGTATTTTCCTGTTTTCTCATAAGCTGCCAGATCCCTGGTATTCTCCACCACCATAATGGTGGCATGATCCCTTCCGGAACTGCTGCAGATCGGGCAGAGTTCCTGATCAGTCAGGGTAAAACACTCACGGCAGTAACGGATATTGTTCTTGGCATCCGTAATGGCGCCGGCCAGGCGCTCTACCTGTTCCTTCGGCATGCTGATAATGTGGAAGGCCAGACGCTGGGCAGACTTGGCGCCTACACCGGGAAGCTTTGACAGCTCTTCAATCAATTTTGTGATTTGACTGCTGTAATAATCCATTAGAAGGAAAGGCCTCCGCCCAGACCGGACAGCCCGCCGGTAAATTTCGCCATAGCCTGTGCGCTGGCTTCCTCCATCTGGCGGAAGGCTTCATTGGTCGCCGCCACGATCAGATCCTCCAGCATCTCAATGTCATCCGGATCCACTGCTTCCGGAGAAAGCTTTACGGATACCACTTCCTTCTTTCCGGATACGGTTACCGTAACGGCTCCGCCGCCGGCAGATGCGGTATACTCTTTAGACTCCAGCTCCTTGCTGGTTTCCTCCATCTGGCGCTGCA
The DNA here is from genome assembly GCA_018715905.1 of Candidatus Caccovicinus merdipullorum. Taxonomy (GTDB): domain Bacteria; phylum Bacillota; class Clostridia; order Lachnospirales; family Lachnospiraceae; genus Caccovicinus; species Caccovicinus merdipullorum. The sequence goes on from DVKS01000161.1 coordinate 5,954, forward strand.
TCCGCTGCGCCTGCTTCATCAGATTGTTCATATTTCCCGGAATTCCTCCGCCGGGAAATCCTCCTCGCTTTGCCATAAATTTATTCCTCCTCTATCGAAATATCCATATGGATCTTTTCCCTCAGTTCTTCATCGCTGACATAAATGGTATTGGACCGCTCTCCGGTCTCTCTCTGTCTGGTCTTAAAATAAATGGTCTTTCCGTATTTCTCTGCCACAAACCGCTCCAGACTTCCGATGACACTGGGGCGGTTTCCGATGGCATAGTTAATGGGATCGGAAAATACAATGCACAGGCAGCTGTCTCCGCTGGGCTCCACCACCGTATCCCGGAAGCTGGGACGGATGGACATTCCCATCTGGCGGATAATATTCCCCCATTCGTTCCGGATCAGATTCAGATCCTCTAACTGGGCCGGCGGTATCGCCACCTGCCTTGGGGGTTCTGAAAATCCTCCCCCATTTTGTGCCCCGGCATTCTGAGGCATCCCTGCAGCGCCCTGGGGCGGGGCTGCCTGAAACGAACCGGAAAAACCTGCTCCGGGATTCCCCTGGGCTTCGCCTGGATCCAGGACCGGACCAGCGCCGTAAAACGCACCGGCTCCAGGCACCTGAAGGGAAACGCCTGCCGCCTGTCCCGGCGAAATCCCGCCGGTCAAAATTCCTTCCTCTACGCGGGCTTCCAGCTGCTGGATCCGTTCTAATAAAGAATCTATATTAGCCTCCATCTGCGGTTTTGTCAACTTTATCAGCGCAATTTCAATCAAAATCCGCTTCTGGCTGGCGTAGCGAAGCTGATTGGATAATTCAGACATAACCCGTATATAACGCATCAGCGTATTTCCATCGGTTCTCTTCCCATCGGCTTCCAGCTGCCGCAGATTCTCCTCCGACATATCCACTAACCCGGCTGCGTCTTCTGCCGTCTGGATCAAAAGGAGATTTCGCAGATACCAGATAAAGTCATTGACAAACTGACCCAGCTCTCTGCCCTGCATGACCATCTCCTCCAAAAGCAGGATGCAGTCTTTGGTATTCTGGTCGATTACAGCATTGAACATCCTGGAAAATATGGTCTGGTCCACAGCTCCCAGGATGTCCAGTACATTATCATAGGTTAACGTTTCTCCGAAATGAAAGGCCACGCACTGGTCCAAAAGGCTTAATGCATCACGAAATGCGCCGTCTGCGGCCTTTGCCAGATAAGCAACCGCCTTATCCTCGATGGAAATCTGCTCTGCCTCTGCCACCTCTTTTAACCGGGCGGCAATGGTCTCTGCGGGAATACGCTTAAAATCGTACCGCTGGCACCGGGAAAGAATGGTCACCGGGATCTTATGGACCTCTGTAGTAGCCAAAATAAAGATCACGTACCCGGGCGGCTCCTCCAGAGTTTTTAACAGCGCATTAAAGGCTCCTATGGACAGCATATGAACCTCATCAATAATATAAACCCGGTATTTTCCCTCCGTGGGCGGATATTGAACCTGCTCCCGGATATCCCGGATATTTTCCACGCCGTTATTGGACGCCGCGTCGATCTCCACCACATTCATGGAAGATCCTTCCGCAATCGCCCGGCAGATGGGACACTGCCCGCATGGGCTTCCATCTGCCGGATTTTCACAGTTTACTGCTCTGGCAAAAATCTTGGCTATACTGGTCTTTCCGGTGCCGCGCGTTCCGCAGAACAGATACGCATGGCCGATGCGGCCTGACACAATCTGATTTTTTAATGTCTGTACAATGTGGTCCTGCCCTTTTACGTCATCAAAAGCGGCAGGCCGCCATTTCCGGTACAATGCGGTATATGACATGAATTTCTACCCTCTATTCGTCACCGAAGCTGATTCCCACTGCTTTGGCCTGACGGATGATTGCGCTCTTGGGGTCTACGTATTTTAACTTTCCGGCAATTTCCTGAAGGGGAACCTTATCGATTTCATTATTTTTTACGCAGACCATGTAGCCGTATTCCTGATCCCGGATCAGCTCGGCTGCGGCTGCGCCCAGCTGTGTGGAAAGCACGCGGTCATAGGGGCAGGGCTCGCCGCCTCTCTGGGTATGGCCCGGAACCGTGACACGTACTTCCTGGCCGGTCATCTCCTCAAGCTTTGCGCCGATCTCATAGGCTGCAGACGGATATACCAGTCCGTTCTCTTTCTTTTTCTTTAATTCTTTTTTGCTTAAGCTGGCATCTTCTTTAGAGATGGCTCCCTCGGCAACAGCCAGAATGGAGAATCTCTTTCCCTCTTTCGCCCTGCGCTGTACCGCCTCGCTGACCACCCGCAGATCGTAGGGAATCTCCGGAAGGAGAATAATATCTGCACCGCCTGCAATTCCGGCATACAGGGTAACCCATCCCACTTTATGCCCCATGATCTCTACAATAAAGATCCGTCCGTGAGAGGATGCCGTAGTGTGAATGCAGTCAATAGCCTGGGTGGCAATGTTCACCGCGCTGTGGAAACCGAAAGTCATATCGGTTCCCCACAGGTCATTGTCAATGGTCTTGGGAAGGGAAACGATGTTAAGGCCTTCCTCCCGGAGAAGGTTCGCAGTCTTCTGGCTTCCGTTGCCGCCAAGGACCACAAGGCACTCCAGCTTCAGTTTTTTATAGGTATGTTTCATGGACTCCACTTTATCCAGGCCGTTTTCATCCGGTACGCGCATCTGTTTAAATGGCTGCCGGGAGGTGCCCAGTATGGTTCCGCCCTTTGTCAGGATACCGGAAAAATCCGCAGGCTTCATAATGCGGTAATCCGCATACATCAGTCCCTTGTATCCGTCTTCAAATCCTATGATTTCCACATCATCGAACATATTATACAATGATTTTGCCACGCCCCGCATGGTGGCATTCAGGCACTGGCAATCGCCGCCGCTGGTCAGCATTCCGATTCTTTTCATGAGACTCGTTTCCTTTCTTTTCTTTATGGTGAACTAAAATTACCTTCTGAAAACTGCTGTATCGAATCAATTATACCGCAAAGAACCAGCCTGAGCAAGTGGTCCATTTCCGTTGTTTTTTAAGAATTCCCCTGCAGTTTCCGGAGAATGTTTTCATTTTTCAAAGAAGCGGACTGCCATAAAACCGATGGGCAGTCCGCGGCGGCCTTTCAAGGCTGCCGGCATACGCCGGCTTCCGGCTTTGAAGACAACAAAAAAGGCGGGTACAGAACGCTTCTGCACTCACCTTTATAATCCGCAGCTGTTTAACAAACGCTGCTGCTGTAATTTTAATCCACGCATCCTGCTTTGAACCGCAGACACGGACGTTACTCGGGCAGTTAACTCGGCCCAGGCTCCCTCGCGTCACACAAGAGGTTTTGCTTAGTGCTGCTGCATTCCTGCCCTGACACGGTTCACAAATTCCTGTTGCGCAAGACCCAGACGTCAACGCCACTTACCAAAGGCAGCTCCGCCCCATACAGGCCCGAGGCAGGATATCACCCTTGCTGGAGCGGATTGCAAGTACAGGGCACCGCTATCTCCCCGGCTGCGTGGAAACTTTATGACGTACGGAAAGCTATCCATTTCTGGTAGCCTGTTTAGTATACCCTGCATGCCCGGTTTTGTCAAGCCTCACCTTGCTTTCCGCCGCTTTCCCGCTTTGTTTCGGCGGAAATTTTGCCGCGTTCTGCAGACGGGACACTGTCTGGTTTTTGCCTCAGTTTTCTGTCTTCCAGGCCGCAATAAGAAGCATCATGGGGCGGCGCATCTCGTCTTTCATTCCCGGAATTTCCATCATGTCAGACGGCGGCATAGGTTCTGCAAGATCCCGGATCAGAAAACCGTTCTGCCGAAGAGCATTCATGTAAGTGGTCAAAGTCCTGTGATATTTTGTTACCTTTTCTCCCAGAAAGACGGCGTCCCGCCTGCCCTCAAAGAAATAATTGTCCACAGGAAAATGAAGGATACTGCCGTTTTCATCGTAATACCAGTCCTGGCTTCCATAGGCGGTAAAAACCGGATGCTCCACAGAAAACACCAGGTCTCCCCCCGGCGCGATCCAGCGGCCGATCCTCTCCATAAGACCTTCAAAGTCTGCAACATAATGAAAAGCCAGAGAGCTGAATATCACCTGAAAGGAACCATCCGGAAAGTCCAGATCCTCCATGGCAGACTGCCGGTAGCAGATTCTGGAATCCGAATTTTTCTCTATGGCCGTATCTAGCATTCCCTGTGAAATGTCAATGCCAAGCACAGATCTGGCTCCATGCTCCGCAGCATATTTACAGTGCCATCCGTAACCGCACCCAAGATCCAGCACATCCCGGTCCGTAAAATCTGGAAGGATCTTTCGGAAGGTCTGCCATTCCCCCGCCCCTGCAAGGCCGTGCTGCGAACGGCTCATCTGGCTGTATTTCTGGAAAAAGACCAGATCATCGTATTTATTTTCTTTCATCTGTCTTCACTCCTCTTTTCCGTTTATTTT